>NZ_DF968383.1:0-48655 GCF_001270025.1 Streptomyces azureus
GTCAGATCCCCACGTCCCACAGCACGTCATCATCAACGAACAAGATCCACTTTCGCAACAGACCCTAGCTCGCCATCCCCGAGATCCAACGCCACTGCACGCTCGGCGACATGGACCGCGAGGACTGGCCGCTCCAGGTCCTGGTGACCGGACCCGGCGAGCACCTGGACGGCGCCGGGTCGGCGAACCGGTCACGCAGGAGGAGTACGACGACGCGATCGCCTCCTTCGAGGAGCGGGCGAAGCGGATCGCGGAACGGCCCGCACGAGTTCCGGCACATGGGCCCGCGACACCGATCGCCCCCCCCCGCGATCCACCTGCACGAGAGCCATTCCCGGGAGCCCTCGGACGACCCGGGCACGAAGGCCCTCCGCGACGACTTCCCCGCCCCCGTCCCGGCCGCCGGCGTCACCTACCCCTCCGTCGCCCACGCGTACTGGGCCCTGTCCACCACGGACCCCGACGCCCGGCCGCCATCAGGGACGCGAACACCGTTTACGCCGCCCGGGACACGGCAGCCGGTGCTCCCCGTCGCGACGGGTGGGAACGGGCCCGGACCGCCGTCATGACCGCACTGTTGAGGGCCAAGTACACCCGGCACCCGGCCCTCGCCCGGATCCTCCTGGACACACACCACGCGACACTCGTCTACGACGACTGCGACTCCCGCTTCCGGGGCGGCAACGGCGGCCGCGGCCGGAACTGGACGGGCCGCCTCCTGGAACTCGTCCGTTGCGAACTTCCTGGCGGCGGCCATGGGGGCGGACCATCAGATCGCTTTCCTCCTGCGCGAGTCGGAGGCGCCGGCCCTGGAGCGGCGCGCGGCGGCGGTGAAGGGGCTCGGGAGGACGGGCGGGGCCAGGTACGTCCGCGTCCGCACCGAGGCGGCCGGCGATCCCGCGCCCACCGTGCGCGCGGCCGCCGCCCTGGCCCTCGGCCGGCTCGGGGACCCCGAGGCGGGCGGCGAGTGCTGCTCCCGCTGATGGTGGACGCGGACCCTCGCGTACGGCACCCCGGGACCGCACAACTCGGCATCCGTCCCGGCACATTGACAGGTCCGGACCAACGCGGCACGCTCTGAGAGCGCTCTCACCCCTTCCCGGATCGGCCACTTGTCGAACGGAGACAGAGCATGTTACGCACTCTCAGACGCAGCCTCACAGCTGTCGGGCTGTCCCTCGCGACGGCCCTGACCAGTTCACTTCTCGCGGCCGGAGCGAGTACGCCGGCCCACGCCGCCGTCCCGGCGACGATCCCCCTGAAGATCACCAACAACTCGGCCCGCGGCGAGCAGGTGTACATCTACAACCTCGGCACCGAACTGTCGACCGGACGGCAGGGCTGGGCCGACGCGAACGGCACGTTCCACCCCTGGCCGACGGGTGGCAACCCGCCGGCTCCCGCCCCCGACGCATCGATCCCGGGCCCGGCCGCAGGCCAGTCGACAACGATCCGCATGCCGAAGTTCTCCGGCCGCGTGTACTTCTCCTACGGCCAGAAACTGGTGTTCAAACTCACCACCGGCGGCTTGGTCCAGCCCGCCGTGCAGAACCCGGCCGACCCAAACCGGAACATCCTGTTCAACTGGTCGGAGTACACCCTCAACGACGCGGGTCTGTGGATCAACAGCACACAGGTCGACATGTTCTCCGCACCGTACGCGGTAGGAGTGCAGCGAGCCGACGGAACCACGGCATCCACCGGCCGCCTCAAGCCCGGCGGCTACCACGGCTTCTTCAACGCCCTCAGAGGACAGCCCGGAGGCTGGGCCAACCTGATCCAGACCCGCCCCGACGGCACCGTACTGCGCGCCCTGTCCCCCCTGTACGGCCTGGAGACCGGCGCACTGCCGGCCACCGTCATGGACGACTACATCAACCGCGTCTGGCAGAAGTACTCCAGCTCGACCCTGACGGTCAGCCCGTTCGCCGACCGGCCGGGCACCAGGTACTACGGCCGGGTCTCCGGCAACGTCATGCGCTTCACCGACAGTGCCGGCACCACCGTCACCACCTTCGAAAAGCCGGACGCCTCCTCGGTCTTCGGCTGCCACAGAAAGCTCGACGCGCCGAACGACCAGGTCCGCGGCCCGGTCTCACGCACCCTGTGCGCCGGCTTCAACCGCTCCACGCTGCTGACCAACCCCAACCAGCCCGACTCCAGCGCCGACGCCTTCTACAAGGACAACGTGACCAACCACTACGCCCGCAAGATCCACGCCCAGATGGCCGACGGCAAGGCGTACGCCTTCGCCTTCGACGACGTGGGTCACCACGAGTCCCTCGTGCACGACGGCAACCCGCGCCAGGCCTACCTCACCCTCGACCCCTTCAACTGACAACGCTCCTCCCGCAGCCGCCGGCACCGCCGTCCACTCGCGGTGCCGGCGACTGCGCCCGGACCGCATCGCTGACTGCTCATCATTTCTGGAAACCAATTACAACTTGGCTGTTCCTTGGTGTAGATGGGCTGCGGTTTACGTGAGCCTCAGGGGCACCAGGCGATGACTGCACACCCTCCAGCAACAGGGGGTGTGGTCACTGTCCCCCCATGCAATGGTGAGAGGCACCAACGATGACGATGAACCGCACACTGCGGTACGGCAGCCGCACGCTGGCACTGACTGCGACCGCGCTCGGGGTGATCGCGACCACCGTGCCCGCCGCGGCCGAGGAACAGCCCACCGCGGAGCAGATCATGGCCGACTGCGCGTCCGGGGAAGCCAAGTGCACCTTCAACTCCCCACGCCTCAGCCGGGCTTACCTCGGGGAGCCCCGCCAGGTCTCCGGACTGCTCTACAACTGCACCGACTCGCCCGCCTCCCAGTCGATGTCCTGGGCCGACACCGTGGGCTCCTCCCACTCGGTGGGCGGCTCGGTCACGGTGGGCGGAGGCATCGAAGGCATCATCACGGCCAGCGTGACCGCGACGTACGACTACACGTGGCAGAGCACGCACACGGAGACGAGTTCCTTCACCGTGAACGTGCGGCCCGGAGAAGTCGGCTGGATCTCCCGCGCCCAGGTGATGCAGCGGATAACCGGCACGTGGCAGACCCACTACGACGATCCCAAGTGGGGCCACTACTACTGGTTCGTCCCCGACGTGGTCACCGGCCCGGCCCCGAACGGCACGGACGGCAAGCACAGCGCGGTCGTGGTCAAGTCCCGCAAGATGACGACCGAGGAAAAGAAGCTGTGCACCACCGGCTCCACCCAGGACAAGCTCTTCACCCGCAGCAGCTGATCCCGGCGCCTCCGCGAGGGGCGACGAGCCCGGCAGCGAGCGAGAGCGAGTTGTGCAACGCCGTCGGCACCCATGGGCGCCGACGGCCGTCCACCCGTCCTGCGTCGGCAAGCAGGCCACGTCGGCCTGACTTGACCGCCGGCCTGCACTGCCTCCCCGGCATCGCCGCGATGTCATCCAGCGTGCCGTCCACGCTGATGACGCGCCGTCAGTTGTGGGCGTTTTTCGGCTGTGCCTCGGCGTCGGGCGCAGCCGTCGGCTCCGACGCGGGGGCGGTGTAGAAGACGGACCGACCCTGCTTGGTGCGTTCGGCCTGGCTCTTGGCGACCAGTGCCTCGAGCGTGACGCGCACGACCTTGGTCGCGATGTCGCGATCGGGGTGAGCCTGGTTGAGGGCTGCGGAGACCTCCGCAGCGGAGCGCGGTTCCTTCTGCTCGGCGAGGTGGTGGCGAATGAGCTCGACCAGGGTGGGCTGGGCCGCCTTCGTGGCAGCCGCGGCCTTGGCTTCGGGCTTTCCGGCTGCCTTCGTGGCAGCCGCGGCCTTGGCTTCGGGCTTTCCGGCTGCCTTCTTCCGCGGGCGGGTGGTGGACTTGCGTGCCTTCTGCTTCCCGTCGGGCGTGGCGCCGGCCTTCCTCCGCCGTGGCGAGGGCACCGTGGCGCTCTGATTCTCGGCAGCAGGCTCGGCCGGGGCCGCTTCGATGCCGAGTGCCTCCCGCATGTTCACCAGCACGCTGTGGTCACGCTGCAGGGCGGCGAGCTGCTCCTGCAGTGAGGCGATTTCCGCACCGATCCTTTCCTGCTCCTTGAGGTTCGCCTCCAGGTCGCCGGTCACCTGGGCGATGTACTGCGATGCCAGTTCGGTGGCGGGAGTTGTTGTCTCGGGCATGGTGCTGACCTTTCCTCGGCGTGTGGCCGTCCTGCGGGCGAAGCTTCTCTGAGGGCGAGGTCTCGGCCGGCCTGGCAGGACATCGCGCGTGCCGCAGGGTGCCTTCGTGTAGAGATAGTACGGACAGGCGGAGCCGGTTGCTCGCACGGAGTTGTGTCAGGCGCCCGCCGTGGGCCTCGAGGTGGTGGTGGCAGGGTGCCAACGCGGCAGTAAGCGGACATGAGTTCGTGCCTGCGGCCTGAGGCAGTTTCCGGTAGCCGCGCAGGCCGGCAGGGCCGGGATGCGGCGCTGTCGTCTTCCGGCATCGTGCTGGAGGGGGCGAAGCATGTACTGCTGTCGCTCCCGTCCCATAACCTCTTGCCCGGGGATGGCAGATGCCATGTGCAGGGACACTGGGGAGGCGATGGTGTTCGGAAGGGCCACGCGGTTGTTCGCGGGCGCCATGACCGTGGTCTGCATGGTGCTCGTCGGCCCCAGCGCACCTGGCGGTGCCGTCTTCGGCAGGTCACTGCCCATCGCGGCCGTCAGGGATGCCGTGCCGAACCGGGTCATGACGTGGAACATCTGTAATCCCTGCGAGGTGAGCAACGTCGACCGGGCGGCGGAGATCGCCGCGTACGCGCCGCAGGTCATCGGTCTTCAGGAAGCGTGCGTGCGTGACGTCGAGAGGATCCGGGACTATCTGGAGAGCCTTCACGGGCTGGTTTACCACGTCGAGTACGGGATGGTTCTTCAGGACTGGGGCCGCTGCGGGGGACTGCCGTGGAGTCCGGGGGCCTTCGGCCAGGCGGTTCTCTCGGCGGCACCGATGACGGACCGCGTCCACGTGGAATACCCTGACGGCGGATCCGAGGACCGTGGGTACATGGCAGTCACGACCACGGTGGGCGGCCAGCAGGTCCGCGTCTTCAACACACACCTCGCCCAACGACGTCAGGAAGAAGTCCGGGCAGACCAGACGGCGGTACTGGCAACAGAAGTCGCCCGGCACGACCGCGCAATCGTTCTCGGCGATTTCAACGCCGTGCCGGATGCTCCCGAACTCGCCCGGATGTGGGTACTGGCCACGGATACAGACCCTCAGTGCCGTCCCTCGCCCGTCGGCACCTGTGAGGTGACCACCGACTGGCACAGCAAGTTCGACTACGTCTTCCTGCGAGGCATCGCCCCACTCAGGCACCGCGTGCAACCCAGCGCGTACTCAGACCACCATCTGCTCCACACCGACGTGGCCTTGGGTTAGAGCGTTTCCGGATCCCCTCGCGATCACGCGGGGCGACTTCCCGCAGTTCGAGGTGACCGGTGACATTGCCGGTCCGCGCGCGGGTGCCGGTCCCCGACAGTGGCACGGCCAGCCCGATGGCGGTGCCCTCCGCGGGCACGCGGCGGACTCCCCAGGTCCAGCGTGCCCGTCGCATGAGTCGCCGCCATGACAGAGAGGACGACTCGTCGTGCGACTCCACCCCCACACCGACTCACCCACCCGTGCCTCCGGCTCCCTCCGGCGCCGGACCGGGCGACTGGCCGGCACCGCCGCGGCGCTCGCCGTCCTCGTGGGCCTCGGGCCCCTGGCCGGCCCGGGGGCCCACGCTGCCGACAACCCCTACGAGCGCGGCCCGGCCCCCACCACATCCAGCATCGAGGCGCCGCGCGGCACGTACGCCGTGTCGCAGACGTCCGTCTCCTCGCTGTCCGTCACGGGATTCGGCGGCGGCACCATCTACTACCCGACGAGCACCAGCGACGGCACCTTCGGCGCGGTGGCCATCTCGCCCGGCTACACCGCCTACGAGTCCTCCATCGCCTGGCTGGGACCGCGCCTGGCCTCGCAGGGCTTCGTGGTGTTCACCATCGACACGCTCACCACGGTCGACCAGCCCGACTCCCGCGGACGTCAGCTCCTGGCCGCTCTGGACCACCTCACCGAGCGCAGCTCGGTGCGCGGCCGCGTCGACGCCTCCCGCCTCGGCGTGATGGGTCACTCGATGGGCGGCGGCGGCAGCCTGGAGGCCGCCAAGACGCGTCCCGGCCTCCAGGCGGCGATACCGCTGACCCCGTGGAACCTCGACAAGACCTGGCCCGAGGTCACCACACCGACCCTGATCATCGGAGCCGACGGAGACACCATCGCCCCCGTCGCGTCCCACGCCGAGCCCTTCTACTCGAGCCTCTCCTCCTCGCTCGACCGGGGCTACCTGGAGCTGAACTCGGCGACGCACTTCACGCCCAACTCGTCGAACACGACGATCGCGAAGTACAGCATTTCCTGGCTCAAGCGGTTCATCGACAACGACACCCGCTACGAGCAGTTCCTGTGCCCGCTGCCCCGGCCGAGCCTGACCATCGAGGAGTACCGGGGCAACTGCCCGCACGGTTCCTGACACCCCGCGCCCCTGATTGCGCAACCGCCGCAGCCAGGGGGGACGGCGGCGGACGCGTGCGACGCGTCCGCCGCCGGTGTCGTGCCGGGGCACGGCCGAGACGACCGGCCGTTGGGCGCCGGCACAATCCGTCCACCGGCCGTGCCCGGCCAACGGGCAGGTGAAGCCGCAGATGTGCGCGCGAGGATGCGCGGACGTCAGCCTTCCGGTCTTCACTACGCGCAAGTAACCTCACGGGAATGGACGGAGACGGAAGCCGTGCGCGGACGGCTCTCCCCGTAGGGGGCCGGAACGGACGAGCCAGCGCCGAGCCGGCCGCCGCGGACCGCGGTCGTGCCGCACTCGCGCGCGGGAGGCGGCAGTTGTTCGACGGGCCGGTGGGTGACGCCCGCGCGTCCCTGCTGCTGGCCGCTTCCCTGCTGGCCGCCGACGCCCCGGACAGTGCCGAGGCCGCCCGCCTCTGCGCCGCGGACGCCGCCTGGGCGACGGGCGACGTCACGCTCTGTCTGAGCACCCTCGACGGCACGGACACCTCGGGGCGGGCAGGGGGCGGGTACGCCGGACAGGGCACCGTCACCGCCCAAGCCTCCGCGGACCAGGACGGCGCCTCGACGACCGGACGAGACACCGACCGCCCGCCACCGCTCGACACCACGGACGTCGCTGTTCCTCCGGCTGAGAGCGGCCCGCCCGAGCCGTCCGGCGGGCCGGGGCCGGGGTGGGCCCGCGACGCGTTCGTGCGGGACTACCGCGACGGCATGCGAGCCCTGCTCGCCCGGACCCCTGACCGCGCCGCCGGACCACTGCGGCGTGTACTGGACCAGGCGCGCACCGAAGGCCGGCCGGACCGCCTGCTGCGCGGCGCGGCAGCGGCCCTGCTGCTCGGGGACGTCCGAGCGGCCCGCGCCGCCGGGGCCCGCGCCCTCGCGGCCGCCCGAGACGCGGACTGCCCCGCGGCCGAGGCCCGGGCCCTCGAGTACCTGGCCTACGGCGAACTGCGCGCCGGCTGCCACGCGCTGGCACGCACCCATGCCGAGGAGGGCGTCCGGGCCGCGCTGGCGGCCGGGTACCGCAACACGGCCGCCGGCCATCACGCGATGCTCGCCCTGGCGGCCTCGATCGAGGGGGACACCGCCACGGTCGCGCGCCACGCCTCGGTGGCCCTGACCACCGCCCGCCGTCACGGCCTGGCCCAGACGGCGACCCTCGCGGAGTGGGCCACCGCCCGCGCCGACCTGGCCCGCGGCCGTCCCCTGGACGCCTACGACCGGCTCGGCCCGCTCGTCGGGCCCGGCCCCCGGCGCGGCCACTTCGCCGTGTGGATGCTGGCCCTTCCCTGCTACGTGGAGGCCGCGGTGCTGACCGGCCACCCCCAGGACGCGAGTACGGTCCTCGCCGACCTCGCCCAGTGGGCGGCCTTCGGCGTCGACCCGCACGCGCCGGCCCAGCTCGCCCGCTGCCGTGCCCTGCTCGCCCCCGGTGACCGCCCCGACGGCCTCTACATGCGGGCGCTGGCCCTGCACGACGAGAGGGGAGGCGACTTCGAACGTGCCCGCACCGAGCTCCTCTACGGCCGGTGGCTGCGGCGGCGCCGCCGCTTGCGCGAGGCCCGGAGCCGGCTCGGAGCCGCCCTGGTGGGCTTCGAGCGCTGCGGCGCCGGCGCCTGGGCCGGCCAGACGCGTGGCGAGCTGCGCGCCAACGGAGCCGCGTCCGTGAAGGAAGCGGCGGGAGGGTTGTCGCGGCTGACGCCCCAGCAACTGCGGATCGCACGGTACGTGGCCGAGGGCGCCACCAACCGGGAGGTGGCCCAGCGGCTGGCCGTCAGCACCCGTACGGTCGACTACCACCTGCGCAATGTCTTCGCCGCGCTCGGCGTGCGCTCCCGCATCGAACTGGCCCGCATGGTCGACCAGGACAGCCGCTGAGCCCTCACCGGGGAGGGAGGCCCAGCGGCCCCCACTGAGGAGGTCCGGGCGGCCCGCCCGGGGGAGGGAATCCCGGTGGTCCGCCCAGCGGAAATCTTGGCGGACCACCGGGGCACACTCCAGGCAGACCGCCGGCCACCGGGCGGACCACCGAGGTCCCCTCCGGGCAAGGACGCCAAGGCGGTCGGCGCCGCGGTGAACGTGGAGGACGCGCACACCGCGCCGGGCGTCAAGGAGTACCTCGCCTCTCGGACCTCGTGACCTCGGGGTCCGGGGGGCCGCGCCGACCGGGGCGTGCCCGGGGCTGATGGAGTGTGCGTATCGGGGTACCTGCGTCGGCATGGCACCGGAAAACGATCACGCTGAGTCCGTACGAGCCCTGCGGCAACTGCGCAGGATGCGCAGGTTTTACGCCGGGGGGTCGGTCTTGTGGGGCGTTGCGACCGCATCGGCGGGATGGGATGAACCTGGAAGCCGGCCGATGTGGGTATCGGTCGTCTTCCTGGTGGTCTTCGTCGCTCTGCTGTCCATGACATCCCTGTGGCTGTGGCGTCAGCAGGCTGCCCGTTCGGGTGAGCCTGTGCGCCACGCCGCTCCGCGCAGGGCCGCCTGGCGTCACCACGCCAGCGCTTGACCGGACACCGGGCGCCGCGGCTGCCGCCCCACAAACGGCCGCCGCCCCCCCCCGGCCGCCCGTGTCCTCACCTACGGTCTGCCCGATCGCAAGCCCGGACCGTGCTCGAGCCTGATGTCCGATTCCAGCGGGGCACCGCGTGCACGGACCCGTATCCGAACGCGGCGGAAAAGGCGGAGGCCTAGGGAACTTCGGCGACGTACTGGTCGGGCGGGCCCCGGCGGCGCGTGCCGAGGTGATCGTGGACTGACGCGTGCGGCACCACCTGGGTGCCCTTGGGATCGTCCTGCGGCGAGCGGTCGGGGCCGCTCGGTCCGGTGCTGAGTACGAGTACTCATGTTCGCCGGGGCCCTGGCTGACAAGATCCCCGGCATGACGAGTGGCAGACGGGCGCTGACGGCCCTGCACCTCCTCCTGGTCTGGGCGACGATGGCGGCCGCCGTGCCGGTGCTCGGCTTCGGGCTGGTGATGGCGGCCTGGGGCGGTGGGAGAGGGGCGACGGCGCCGGTGCTCCTGCTGGGCGTGCCGCTGACGGTGGGTCTGCTGGCCACGACGGCCGCACCGGCACGGACCGTGGTGCCGCTGTGCGGCTCCGTGCCGCAGCGGCTCGGCTGGGCGGTGTCGGTCTTCGTCCTCGGCACGCTGGGCGTCCTGGCGGGTCTGGCCGCCTACTACGGAGGCGTCGACCTGGGCGGCGCCAGAACCCGGATCGCGCTGGCAGGGGCGCCGTACGCCGTGGCCGCGGCGTTCTTCGTGCCGAACCGCCGGGTGCGGCTGGGGGCGGTGACCGTGCTGGCGGCCGGGGTGGTCTACGGGGGTTTCGTCGGGCCGGCGCAGGCGGAGCAGCGTCGGCAGGAGGCGGAGGCCGCGCGGTACCGGGAGCATGCGGAACTGCTGTACCTGGGCGCTGCGCCGCCCGGGATGCAACTGTCTCGTGCCGAGGCCGGCCCCGCCTCCTTCAGCGTCGACTACCGCGGTGTCCGGGAGGACGTGTTCTCCTACGTGGCGCTCACGGTGCGCTCGCCGCTCACACCGACGCCCCGGTGCCCCGACCTCCGGGAGAAGGGCGTGACCTGCACGGTGGACGCGCACGGTGAGATGCGCATGGTCCGCGACCTCCCCAGTGGCGAGCACGCCGTCACCCTCGTCCGCCGTTACCGGAAGGCGGAGGTCGAGGTGACCAGCCAGACCCTCGGCGAACCCGGGCTGCGTCGTCTCCTGAACACGCTTCACCCGCTCTCGGACGAGGAGCTGGAGAAACTGATGCGGGAAAAGAAGATCAACCGCAGTTTCTGACCCGACGAGTCCGAGGCAGGCAAGCTCAGGCCGGGCAACTGGAGTCGGCGATCACGTAGTGGGCGGGCGCGGCCTGCTTGAGGGTGCGGGTGGTGAATGTGTTCCACAGCCCCATCGCCTGACCGGAGCCCTTGGCGTAGGCGTGACCGCCGCTCTGGTAGGCGCGTCCGGCGACCGCGTGGTCGTAGGTGCTGTCCGTATGGCACGTGGGCGTGAACCCGGTGGTGGTCGCGGTCGCAGGTGAGGAGACGACGCCTGCCGCGCCCGCTGTGTCCGAGGCCGCCGCGGTGCAGGTGTACGTCGTGCCCGTCGCCAGGCCGGTGTCGGTGTACGAGGTCGACGTCGTCGTGCCCACCTTCGTACCGCCGCGGTTGACGACGTACGAGGCCGCGCCGTCGACCGCCTTCCTGCTGAGAGAGACGGTGGTGTCGGTGGTCCCGGTGACCGTCAGCCCCGGTGCGGGCAGGGAGCCGGTGCTCCCGTCGTCGTCGAGCCCCCAGAAGCGGGCGGTGTGGTAGCTGGAGCAGACGGTGTCGAGGTAGTAGGCGCCCGTACTGCCGCACTGTTCGGGGCCGTTGCCCGGGTCGACCGCCAGCCCGTGCCCCATCCCGGAGACGGAGTAGACCTCGACGGAGGGGCGGCCGGAGGCGTCGTCGTAGACGCTCCGTGTGGTGCCCCCGCCGAGGCTCTCGGTCCGGGAGGGCGTCTGGCCGAGGCCGAGGACGTTCGTCCACTGGTCGCGCAACTCGGTGGCGTTGGCGGGCTTGACGGTGGTGTCGGCGGTGCCCTGCCAGATCGCGACGCGCGGCCAGGAGGTCGTACCGGCCGGAGCGGCGGAGCGCACCAGGTCCCCCCATTGGGCGGGGCTCCTGTCCGGCGGGCTGTACATACAGGTGTACGCTGCGGCCACGCTGTTCGCGCAACGCGCGGGCGGTCCGGAGGCGATGGCGCCGCCCGCGAAGACGTCCGGGTAGGCGGCGAGCATGTTCGCGGTCATGGCGCCGCCGGCGGACAGGCCGGTGATGTGGACCCGCCGGTTGTCGCTGCCGTACAGGGAGACGGCTTTGTCGACCATCTGCTTGATCGACAGCGACTCGCCCTGACCGCGAACGCTGTCGCCCGGTTCGAACCAGTTGAAGCAGGAGTTGGCGTTGTTGGCGCTGTTCGTCTGGGGGAGGACCAGGGCGAAACCGTAGGTGTCGGCGAACTTCGGCCAGCCGGAGCGCGCGTAGTAGTCACTCGCGCTCTGCGCGCAGCCGTGCAGGGCGACCACGAGCGGGGCGTCGGCCGGCAGCGCGTCGGGCGCGTAGGTGAACATGGACAGGTTGCCGGGGTTGGTGCCGAAGCCGGTGACCTGGGTCAGACCCGCGGCGGATGCCTGGGGGCTCGCGGCGATCAGGCCACCGGTGAGGGCCAGAGCCCCCGCGGCGGCGGTGACCCAGCGGCGGATGCCTCCGCGGAGGCGGCGGCTCCTCGTGCAGCGGAACGGCGGGCGCGACTGTCCCATGACGACTGCCTCCTGATGTGGGGGAGGAATGCTTCGTGTCGCCGATGCCGGACGAGGGATCCGGTGACCGGCGTGGCGAGCATCATGGGGTGCGCTCGCCGACGACGGCATGGGTGGGGCGGCCACGCTTGGCGACGAGCTGTGTGACGGCGCTCCATGGCCCCGTTCGTGATGGGTCGGGTAAGGCCGGAGCTCACCGGACGGGGCCTCTCCAGCCCAGCCGACCGGGTGGTGTCGGCAGCCACCGCCAGGCGGCGGATGGTGGTCCCCGGGCCCATATGTCGCGGTGAACCGACGTCATAGCCTCCGACGCGTCCTTGTACGCCGTCGCGGAGGCACACCATGCGTCCCACCTTCCGTTCCCCGCCGCGCTCCTGGCGGCGAAGCGTGCCAGCGGCCCTCGCCCTGGCCGCCCTCACGCTCACCCAAGCGCCCGTCACGGCGGCACCGGCGAACCCGGGCGGCCACTGCGAACGCCTGGCCAAGGTGCGCGTACCGGGGGCCCAGCACCAGCAGGCCGCCTGCCTGGACGAGTTGACCACGGCCGGCACGATCGCCTCGGGGCACACCGACCCGGCCGACTGGGCAGGGCTGACGCCGAAGAACCTGGCCGTCCCCAGCGGGGTCCCCGGCATCCAGATCGACGGCTACTTCCCCGACACGTCCACCACCAACACCAGCCACGGCTGGGGACACGACGCCCAGTTCGTCATCCGCCTGCCCGACAGGTGGAACGGCGGTCTGGTGGTCGCGGGCACCCCCGGCAACCGCGAGCAGTACGCCAACGACCGGGCCGTCGCCGACTGGGTGCTGTCCCGCGGTTACGCCTACGCCGCCACCGACAAGGGCAACACCGGCCTCGCCTTCTACCGGGACGGCAGGACGCCGGGAGACGCCGTCGCCGAGTGGAACGACCGGCTCACCCAGCTCACCCGAGCCGCCCGGGCGACGGTCGCCCGGCGCTACGACCGTCCTCCGTCACACACTCTGGTGACCGGCATGTCCAACGGCGGATACCTGGTGCGCTGGCAGATGGAGAACCACCCCGAGCTCTACGACGGGGGAGTCGACTGGGAGGGCACCCTGTGGCGCTCAGACGGCCCCACCCTGTTGGACTTCCTGCCCGAGGCGCTGCGCAACTACCCCGTGTACGCAGCCGGGGGCGAGGGAGCCGGCAAGGCGCGCGAGGCCCTGCACGCCTCCGGATTCCCGGCCGGGTCGGAGTTCCTCTGGCCGTACCACCACCAGGTCTACTGGGACCTGACCCAGCGCATCTACCGCGAGGAACTGGACCCCGGCTTCGACGGGCCGACCGAGGCGGGCACGCCCTTCTGCGCGGCGGGCACGCCGGCCTGCGACGCCGACTACGACTACGCGGCCCGCCCCGCCGAGGTCAGAAGGGCCGTGAAGAAGATCGGGCTGACCGGGCGGATCGGCAAGCCGCTGATCACCCTGCACGGCACCCTGGACGTCCTGCTGCCGATCAGCCAGGACTCCGACGTCTACGCCCGCATGGTGCGTCAGGCCGGCCGCGGCCACCTGCACCGCTACTACCGCATCGAGGGCGGCACCCACACCGACGCCCTGGCCGACACGTACCCGGACCGGCTCCGTCCGCTCACGCCGTGCCACCGTACGGCCTTCACAGCGTTGGAGGCCTGGCTCGTGTCGGGCCAACGGCCGCCCGCCTCCCGCACGGTCGCCCTGCCCGCCGGGACAAACCCCCTGACCCTCGCGAACAACTGCTCCCTGTAGGCGCGGGGCAGCGGCGGAGCGGCCATCAGGAGACCGTGGCGGCCGGTGGGGTCCATCGGTGGCCGCGGGGTGCTGTGCTGGAGATGCCGTAGTCCTTCCTGAGCTGTTCGGGGATGGCGTAGTGCATGACGCGTCCACGGGTGAGGGAGGACAGCTCCAGGACGGTGGTGAGGTGGCCGAGGCGGTCCAGGGCCCAGGCGCCGAACGGGGAGCGGTCTGCGATGGTTTCGAGAATGCCGAGGAGGTGGGTACGGCCTTGACGGCTGTGTCCCACGGGATCGCCGGCGTGGGCGCGCGTCATCCGGTGATTCGCCCATCGGACGGTGGCTGGGGCGTAGCGTCTCGAACTCCGTCTTCGGCGACTCGGCCATCTGGGGCAGCGATAGTCAAGACCTGTGGTGCGGTGGGGTTATCGCCCGATGCTCCGGTGCCATCGGATCTCGCCTTCGTGCCATTCGTCGGTGGGCGTGAGCCCGGTGGCGGTGGCGACGGCGGCGGAGGCCTGATGGTCGGGATGGATGTGGGCGACGACGGTCTGCACCGGCTGCTCGCTGAGCCAGTCGACGAGTCCTCGGGCGGCTTCGGTGGCGATGCCTCTTGCCTGCCACGCAGTTCCCGTCACCCAGGCGATCTCGGCGAGGGCGCCGTGGCCGGAGTATCTGATCGTCGCCTGGACCGTGCCCGTCAGGCATGCCTCATCACGGAGGCGGATCACCCAGTTCAGCCAGGAGACGGCCGGATCGGGAGAACCTGCGGTCATGCGCTGGTAGCGCGAGCGCAGAGCTTGCGGGGTGTCCGGGGCGCCGCCGATGAAGGCGTACAGCGCCGGATCGGACAGCACCCCAGCCATCTCCTCGGCGTGCTCGACGTGAAGCGGCAGCAGGTCCAGTCGCCGGGTGCTGATGGCCTGGGCCGCGATGGTGCTCACGCCGCAACCCCCTCAGGGCGTTCGGCGAGGCGGGGCGCATTCACAGCCCGCCACTGCTGCCGGGCGGATTCAACGAGCTTGAAGACCATGGCGAGCGCGGCGGCTGCGCGGCCGTCGCCCTCGGTGACAGTCGCCCTCAGCCGGATGGTGGTGGAGGCCGGCTCGATGCGGTTCGTGTTGCGCAATTGAATCCAATGCTCGGCGGGGAAGTCGTCGAACGCCGGCAGCTCGTCGGCGTCGTCGGTGATCTTATTGACGCCCGGGCGCAGCATGCCTGTCGCCCAATGGCCTGAACGCGCCTTACCGGTGCACCAGTGGATGGGCAGCATCGTTTCTCAAGCCCAACCAAACCACTCAGATCGCCGTCTGCTTCTACCCTTCCTCAGGCGGCTCCCAGTGCCAGCCTTCCTTCAAGACCGCACCGGCAGGCCAGTGGACCGCAGTCGCCACTGACGTGAGGGACGGCACTCGTTTCGTCTTCGACTTCGCGGGGACCGCAGCCAAGTCCGGTGTCTGGGCTGCTGCCTGACCCGCCTCAGGAGTCGTGCGATCAAGGACGTCCGAGATCCGCCCCCAGAACCCCGGTCCCCTCTCTGAGGGCCGGGGTTCTGCGGTGATGCGGGTGCGCAGGTGGGGAAGTAGGCAGTCCGGCCGGGCCTCCCGTAGCGGTCATCATCGACTCTGCACGAGCCCTGCTGGAACAGGCAGCTGAACAGCAGCTTCGATGAAACCCGGTCGACCGGGACGCACCGTGGAGGGAATCATGGGCGAGTGACGTCGACCGAAGCAGCAGCAATCGCTCTACAGGACCATGCCGCCCTCTGGAGCACGGGAGAAATCCGTGCGAGCGATGTCGTCAATGCCGCCTGCGATGCGCTCGTCGCCGGGCTCGACACCCCCGGCCTTCGGATCCTCGCCGCCTGCACACGCGCCGAGGCGGACTACGACGTCCCCGAGTTGCTTCCGAAGCACTCAACGAACTCGGCCTCACCTTCCACCCGGTCACCAGCGATGCCGGCCGAGAGGACGCCGCCCGAGCGCTCGCACGCCGCATGCTTGCTGGCGAGCTGACACCCAGGGGGCTCACCTCCCGCCTTCACCAGCGCTACGGACATGAACTGCCCCTGACGGAGCGGCTCGCCGAACTCGATGACGAGTACGACGTCCTCGACTATGACAACGGAAGTGCGGACCAGGTCGATGCCGAGGTCACGGCCGAAGCCCACCGCCTCGCAGCCCACCCCCACGTTCCAGCCGAACCCACGGACACGCCCAGCTGACGCACACGGACCGAGCCGCGAATTCCCGCCGAACAGGCTTCGGTTCCGCTGCCCCAAGGGGCTCGCTGGTCTTGGGGAACGGTTGTCGGCCGGGAAGCCGAATGGGGCAGATCGCCGATTCAGTCGCGCCTCCCCCTTCGCGCTACTGCGGCTCTCTGTCCCCGACTTGGTATGGTGCGCAGGCTCACCGCTTGGATAGCCATCACAGTGCTCAGGGGAGAGGGGCCAGGCGACGATGCAGGCGTCGGAGGTCACGCGTGCGGTGGCCGCGGCCATGTCGACCGCCTCATCACTTGGCCTGACAGTCGACGACGCGATCGTTCTTCATGACTCGAACAAGCTCACTCTGCGCCTGCTGCCTTGTGACGTCCTGGCCCGGGTGGCACCTGTAGCGGATCAGGTCGCGCAGTTCGAAGTCGACCTTGCTCAGCGGCTCGTCGAATCCGGGTGCCCTGTGGCTGCTCTCGAGCCACGAGTGGAGCCACGCGTCTATGAGCGTGATGGCTTCGTGGTCACGCTATGGACCTACTACGAATCCGTGACACCTCGAAAGGTCTCACCAGCCGACTACGCCCATGCGCTCGAGCGGCTGCACGCAGGCATGCGCAAGCTCGATGTCCCGACGCCGCACTTCACGGATCGAGTCGAGCAGGCTCAACGACTCGTGGCGAACCACGACCGCACTCCGGCGCTCGCCGACGCGGACCGGGAGCTGCTCGGCGACACGTTGCGGAGCCTGAGACGAGTGATCGGCGAGCGCGGCGGCGCCGAGCAGCTGCTGCACGGCGAGCCGCACCCGGGCAACGTGCTCGCCAACGAGAACGGGCTGCTGTTCATAGACCTTGAGACGTGTTGCCGTGGGCCCGTCGAATTCGACCTCGCCCATGCGCCCGAAGAAGTCAGCGAGCACTATCCGGGTGTCGATCAGGACTTGCTGCGCGAGTGCCGGATCCTCGTGCTGGCGATGATCACAACGTGGCGCTGGGATCGAGGCGACCAATTCCCGAACGGGCGCCGGCTGGGCGCAGAGTGGCTCAGCCGGATCCGAGCAGCACTCGATCGCGACGGCCTGGAGTGATCCTGGCCATGAAGATCGCCGAGGTAACGTTCACCAGCTCGTTCCTGGACGCAACCTCAAGGACACCTCGCGCAGCGAACGTGCACGAACCCTAGTCGCAGGGTGTTCGGGGCAATGCCGGCCGTCGTCGTGCTCGCCCTGGCGCCCTGTGCGGTCGCCGGAGGCGACGATCCGTCTGTCACGCCGTCGACACCGTCCCCTCTGCCGACCCAGGCGTACGCGGTCCACGGCCAGGACATCGCTCTCGCGCTCGGCCGGACGCGCGAGATGCCCCGGGCCGCCGCCCGCGACGCCGCCGACCGCTCATGGACCCATGCGCTTCCCGCCCCGCCCTTGGCCCCTGCCGAAGGCCCGGCTCGTCGCCACCGACATCGAGTTCACGCGCGGGGACGATCCGGAGGTGCGCGGCCCTGTCGCGGCCCTGCTCCTGCTGCTCACCGGCCGTCCGGAGGCGGCCCGCGAGTGGGCCGAGCGCACGGGGGGAGGCGTGGACTCGACGTCACGACTCCCGGGCAACACCTTTTGCCTCGATGACCGGCACCGGCCTGTACCCGCTGGCCGTGCTGTCCCGCCCGCAGGCGCCCCTGCCCCTCGGCGTCACTCCGCACCGGCTCCGCTTCCGGACATGCCCGTTCCACCGGATGCCGGACCACCCCGTGTGAGCGGGCGGGCAACGTGGGACCGATGCTGCATGCGCAACGTGATCACCGGTGACGACGGGCCGTGGTCCTGGGCGACCGGAACCGGAAACGGAGCGGAGGGGCGCGGCACAGGCACCGTGCTGCGCCCCCGCAAGGTGTCCCGCGCCCTCGGTGGCGCGATCTGCCAGACGCTGGACGTGGACGGGCGATGCCCGTAACCGCCGACACGGCCCCGGCGCGCCCGGGACCACCGCGTGCGCTCGCGCTGCTCGCCGCCGCCCACGGAGGGCCCGCTCTGGCCGTCACCGCCGTCACGGGCCTGCTGGCACTCCGTGGCGGCCTGCACCCGCTGGACGCCGCCGCCGTCACCGCGGCTGTGTTCACCGGCCAGCTCACGATCGGCTGGGGCAACGACCTGCTCGACCTCTCGCGCGATCGCGCCGTGGGCCGCACCGACAAGCCGTTGGCCGTCGGTTCCCTCCCGGCCGACTGGGTGGCACGCGCCCTCGTGCTGGCCGCTCTCGCCTCCCTCGCGCTGTCCGCGCTCGCCGGCTGGCGCAGCGCACTCGTCAACGTCGTCCTCGCCACCGGCGCGGGCCACGCCTACAACCTCGGGCTCAAGGCGACCCGCTGGTCATGGGCGCCGTACACGTGCGGCTTCGGGATGCTGCCCTCGGTCGTCACCCTCGCTGCCTCGCCCCCTCACTGGGCGCCCTGGTGGATGACGGCTGCCGGCGCCGCGCTCGGCGTGGGAGCGCATCTGCTCAACGTGCTGCCCGACCTCGCCGACGACGAAGCCACGGGCGTCCGCGGCCTGCCGCACCGGATCGGCGAACGCCGCTCGCGCGTCCTGGCCGCCCTGCTGCTCACCGCCGCCTCGGTGCTCGCCGTGACCGGTCCCGCCGGATCCCCTCCGGCGTGGGCATGGACGGTCCTGGCGCTGGTCACCGTCCTCGCGGTGCTCACCTGGTTCGGCCGCGGGCGCGCTCCCTTCCGGGCCGCGGTGACCATCGCCCTGCTCGACGTCGTGCTGCTGACGGTCGCCTGATGGCACCGGCAGACACTGCTCCGGCCGGCGCCGGCCCTTCGCGCGCCACAGCCGCCCCGGCAGTCCCGCCCCCACCCTTGCGCTCACCGTCACGGGTGAGCTCGCGCTCGGCCCCGGCCGGGTGCTCCTCGCGCCCCACCGCCCCCTCCCAGGAGCCAGCATGACCATGCGCGTCCTCAGCGTCCGCGGCACCCTGCCCGAGCACTGCCACCGGCAGGAGGAGATCACCGAGTCCTTCACCACCACGCTGGTCGGGAACACGGTCGATCGCGGCGTCGTCGAGCGGCTCCACCGCAACGTGTGCGTCGAGATTCGGCACACCGTGCTGCCGCTGGAGGAGTACGGCCGGATGGAGGACTTCGGCCAGTCGAACGACGTCTTCATCCGGGCGGGCGTCGAACTCGGCGGTCGCGCGGTCGTCGACGCGCTCAAGAGCGTCGGCCTCACACCGGCCGACGTCGACTACATCGTCTCCTGCACGGTGACCGGCCTGGCCGTGCCTTCCCTCGAGGCCCGGGTCGCGGCGGAGATCGGACTGCGCCCCGACGTGGTGCGCCTGCCCCTCGTCGGCCTCGGCTGCGTCGCCGGCGCGGCCGGCATCGCCCGCCTGAACGACCTGCTGCGCGGCCGCCCCGACGCCGTGGCGGTGCTGATGTCGGTCGAGTTGTGCTCGCTCACGCTCCAGCGCGACGACACCTCGGTCGCCAACGCCGTGGCGAGCGGCCTGTTCGGGGACGGTGCCGCTGCCGTGGTCGCCGTCGGCCGCGAGCACCCCCTCGCACAGACCGACGACCCCGCAGCTCCCGAGGTGCTCGCCTCGCGCAGCCGCCTCTACCCCGACTCCGAACGCATGATGGGCTGGGACGTCGGCTCCGGCGGGTTCAGAGTCGTCCTCGACTCCGCGGTCCCCGACCTGGTGCGCCGGTACGTCGGAGACGACGTCCGCGGCTTCCTCGCCGATCACGGACTGACCAGCCGTGACCTCGACTGGTACGTCGCTCACCCCGGCGGCCCCAAGGTCCTCGAGGCGTTGCAGGACGCCCTCGGCGTCGAGCGGGACGCGTTGAGCGTGACCTGGGACTCGCTGCGCCGGATCGGCAATCTGTCCTCCGCCTCGGTGCTGCATGTCCTGGCGGACACGCTCGCCGACCACCCGCCCCCGCCCGGCTCCTACGGCCTCATGCTCGCCATGGGCCCGGGATTCTGCTCCGAACTCGTACTCCTGCGCGCCCCGGGTGGTGGACAGTGAGCAGCGAGACCTGGTTCACCGTCCTGGTGCTGGCCGTGGGCCTGGAGCGGGTCGCCGAGCTGGCCGTCTCCCACCGCAACGCCGCCTGGAGCCTCGCGCGGGGCGGCGTGGAATCCGGGCGGGGCCACTATCCGTTCATGGTGGTGCTGCACACCGGCCTGCTCGTCGGCGCGCTCACGGAGGTGTGGGTGCGCCGGCCGGACGTCGTACCGGTCCTGGCCTGGTCGATGCTCGCCCTCGTCGCGCTCGCGCAGGGGCTGCGCTGGTGGTGCATCGCCACGCTGGGCCGGCAGTGGAACACCCGGGTGATCGTCGTACCCGGCGCCGCGCGAGTGACCGGCGGACCCTACCGCTGGATCCCGCACCCGAACTACGTCGCCGTCGTCGTCGAGGGGCTCGCGCTTCCACTCGTGCACTCGGCCTGGATCACGGCGGTCGCCTTCACCGCGCTCAACGGGCTCCTGCTCGCCACCCGCGTCCGCGCCGAGGACGCTGCCCTGACACGGCTGGCCTGAGGAGGCACGCATGGATCTGCTCGTCGTCGGCGGGGGGCCCGCGGGCCTGGCCACGGCCTGGCACGCGGCCCGCGCGGGGCTCGACGTCACCGTCTGGGAGCAGCGTGCCGGCATCGTCGACAAGGCGTGCGGCGAGGGCCTGATGCCGGGCGCCGTCGCCGCGTTGGCTGCGTTGGGAGTGCATCCGCCGGGGCACGACCTGCGGGGTATCCGCTACGTCGCCGGCCCCCGCCGCGTCGACGCCGACTTCAGAGCGGGCCCGGGGCGCGGGGTGCGGCGTACCACGCTGCACGCGCTGCTGCGCGAGGCGGTGCTGGCGGCAGGCGTACGCGTCGACCAGCGCACCGCGCGTCACGTCGGGCAGGACCAGGACGGGGTGGTGGTCGACGGCACCCGCGCCGCCCACCTCGTAGCGGCCGACGGCCTGCACTCGCCGATCCGCCGCGCCCTCGGGCTGAACCGACCGCGCCGGTCCCCTCTGCGGCACGGGCTGCGGCGCCACTACGCGCTCGCTCCCTGGAGCGACCACGTCGAGGTGCACTGGGCCCGAGAAGCGGAGGCCTACGTGACGCCGGTGGCCGAGGATCTCGTGGGCATCGCGGTGCTCACCACCGCGCGCCGGTCGTTCGACGACCACCTCGCCGCCTTCCCCGAGTTGCGGGAGCGGCTGGCCGGGGCCGGCCTCGCCGGACCGGTCCGGGGAGCAGGCCCGCTCCGCCAGATCGCGAGCGCGCGCACCGCCGGCCGGGTACTGCTCGTGGGCGACGCCGCCGGATACGTCGATGCCCTGACCGGCGAGGGCATCGCGCTGGCCCTCGCGCAGGCGCCCGCCGCGGTGCGGGCCATCACCAGCGGTGACCTGGCGGCCTACGAGCGGGAGTGGCGGCGGCTCACCCGGCGCTACCGCTGGCTGACGCACGCGCTTCTCGGCGCGACGCGGAAGCCCCCGGCCCGCGCAGCGCTGCTGCCCGTCGCACAACGGCTGCCGTGGCTGTTCTCCGCGACCGTCGCCATGCTGGCCCGCCCAGCGGACGAGCGAGCCAAGTCCGGCCGGCCGACCGGGTAGCCGTCGGCCCTTGTCGGCAGTTCCGGTGACCGAGCCAGGTCGATCGGGTGTGACGCTGCCCGCACGCAACGACGCCGCCCGCGAGTGACACGCACCAGCGCGGCACGGCACCTCGACTCACCGCAGCGAGGATGGCACCGTAAACCGCCATGAAGCGGACCGAATCAGGGCAATCGGTAGGATCGGTGCGCTGGAGGCTCGTGCTGGCCAGCACCACCATGCTCTTCGTCGAGCTGGCGCTGATCAGATGGGCGGGCGCCAACGTCGTCCACCTGAGCTACTTCTCGAACTTCATCCTGCTGGGATCGTTCCTCGGTATCGGCATCGGGTTCCTGATCCCCGCGGCACGCGGACAGTGGCTCAAGCGCTGGACACCCGTTCCGCTCGCGCTGCTGGTCGTTCTGGTGCGCGAGTACCCGGTGCAGGTGCGCCAGAGCAGCAGCGAGGTCCTCTACTTCACCGCCGTGAGGACCACCGGCCTTCCCGAGTGGGTGACGCTGCCCGCCATCTTCCTGCTGACCGCGGTGATCATGGCGGGGATCGGAAAGATCACCGCGGATCTCTTCCGCCTGCTTCCCTCGCTCGACGCCTACCGCTACGACCTGCTCGGCAGCATCACCGGCTCGCTGTCCTTCGCCGTGCTGTCCTGGCTGCGCGCTCCCTCGGTCGTGTGGGGCCTACTCGCCGCCGCGGCCCTGCTGGTCCTCGGCGGACGACGCAACACCCTGCGGTACGGCATTCCCGTCGCGGCGATGATCGCAGCCCTGTTCCTGGAGACGACGACGAGCGGCATCTCCTGGTCGCCCTACTACAAGATCGAACTCAAACCCTCACCGACCACCACCCGGACCTGGTACATCTCGGCCAACGGCGTCCCCCACCAGAGCACCGCCCCGCGAGCGGTGCTGATGCGTAAGGACTCGCCCTACCGCCAGGCGTACGACCAGACGCCGCGCAACCCGCACAAGCGCGTGCTGATCATCGGCGCCGGCAACGGCAACGACGTCGCGGTCGCGCTCGCGTACGGAGCGGAGCGCGTGGACGCGGTCGAGATCGATCCCCGGCTCCAGGAGATCGGCTCACAACTGCACCCCGCGAGGCCGTACGACGACCCGAGGGTGCACGCGCACATCGACGACGGGCGCGCCTTCCTGGAGCGGACGAAGACCAAGTACGACCTGATCGTCCTGGCCCTGCCGGACTCGCTGACGCTGGTCGCCGGTGCGAGCAACCTGCGCCTGGAGAGCTACCTGTTCACCCGGCAGGCCTTCGAGGCCGCGCGCGATCACCTGGCGCCGAACGGCGCGTTCGCCATGTACAACTACTACCGCGAGAGCTGGCTGGTCGACCGCTTCGCAGGGAGCCTCGACGACGTCTACGGTCACGCCCCCTGTATGACGACGTTCAAGAGGAACGCGGCCGTGCTGGTGGCCGGGATGACGCCCTCCGACCAGTCCTGCGCGAAGACCTGGCGGCCCAGCGGCGCGGTCCCGGCGGCCGCGAGCGACGACCACCCCTTCCCGTACCTGCTGCACCGGAGCATCCCCACGCTCTACCTGGGCGCCCTGGGCGCGATCCTGCTGGTGACGCTCCTGTCGGTGCGCCTGGCCGGGGTCCGCATCCGTGGCACGCTCCGCTACACCGACATGTTCCTGCTCGGTGCTGCCTTCATGCTGCTCGAAACGAAGAACGTGATCGGCTTCGCCCTCTACTTCGGCACGACCTGGCTGGTCAACGCCCTCGTCTTCTTCGGAGTCCTGGTCGCCGTCCTCGCGGCGGTGGAGGTCCGGCGCAGGCTGCCGAGGGTCAACCAACGGCTGCTGCAAGCGCTGCTCTTCGGCTCCCTCGCGGTGGTCTGGCTCGTCCCCGCCGGCGCGGTGCTGTCCCTGCCCTTCGCCGCCCGGCTCGCCGCCGCCATCGCCCTGGCCTTCACCCCCATCTTCTGCGCCAACCTCATCTTCTCGGACCGCCTCGCCCTCGCCCCGGACCCGACCTCCGCGTTCGGCGCGAACCTGCTGGGCGCGATGACCGGGGGCGCGATCGAGTACCTCGCCCTGGTGACGGGCTATCAGGCACTGCTCCTGGTCGTCGCCGCCCTGTACCTCGGGGCGTTCGTCGCCATGCGCTTCGCGGGGCGGGACCCGGCGGTGACCTGACCATGTGCCCGACGACGCCCCGCCACTGTCACCCCCGCAGCGCCGCCTGGCCGCCGACGGCAATGCCCAGCCGCTCCGCCACGGTGGTGAGTGCTGCTCCCAGCGGGAGCGAAACCCGGGTGAAGGCGTGCCGGTCGCCCCTGGTCGGCTCCCGGTTGACGATCAGCACCGGCTTCCCGGCCTGGGCCGCCAGGCGGACGAAGCGGAGCCCGGACATCACCGTCAGTGAGGAGCCGAGGACCAGCAGCGAGGTCGACTCACGGACCAGCTCACGGCAGTGCTCGACCCGTCGTGGCGGAACGGCTTCGCCGAAGAACACCACGTCCGGTTTGAGGATGCCACCGCAGATCGTGCAGGGCACCACGCGGAAGTCTCCGACCTGTGTGTCGGTGAGGTCGGCGTCACCGTCCGGGTTGATTCCGGCGGCCACGGGCTCGAAGCCCGGATTGGCCTCCTCCAGCCGCTGGGCGAGTTCACGGCGCGGGCTGAAGGCGCCGCAGGCAAGGCAGACGACCCGGGCCAGGCTTCCGTGGAGTTCCACCACGTCCTCGCTGCCGGCGGCCTGGTGCAGGCCGTCGACGTTCTGGGTGATGACCCCCGAGAGCATGTCGTGCTGCCCGAAGGCTGCCACGGCCCGGTGCCCGGCGTTGGGGCGGGCGCGGCCGAAGGTGCGCCAGCCGAGATGGCTGCGCGCCCAGTACCGGCGCCGGGCCTGGGCACTGGCGGTGAAGTCCTGGTAGGTCATCGGTGTGTGCCGGCTGAGGCTCCCGCCCTCGCCCCGGTAGTCGGGAATGCCCGACTCCGTGGAGATGCCCGCTCCGCTGAGCACCAGCACACCGCCGGTGCTCAGCGCATCGGCGACCGGCTCCAGATCCGTGGTACCCGGCGGCAGGTCCTCGGGAGGCGTCCAGCTCAAGGTGGGGCGCATGCGCATGCCGTCAGGGTACGGAACAGCTCCCTCTGACGCGGCCACACGACCGATCGGGCGGACTCCCGCCTGTGGCGACTCGAAGGGCCCACCGTGACGTAGGCAGGGCGGAGGGCGGAAAAGGGGATCGTGGCCACCGCCGACGGGCCACTTCATGATGAGACAGGAGCCCGAAGCGGCTTCCTGTAGGCGGCAGCCGACTCTGCCGTCGCCCCCCTTGGCCCGAATGCCGCGGACGACAGACCGGATCGGCCCTCGATCGAGCCGGCCCGGCCGTGTCCCTTCATGCCGGCCGGCCGGTGCTGAAAACCTCTGAGCGGGACACACGGTCAGGCAGCGGCGCGCAACTGTCGCGCGCCGCCTGACGAGAGGGATGAGGTGGGCGATGCGAGCGTTGACTGTGCGGCCTGGCGCCAAGGACTCCCTGGAGGTGAGGGATGTCCCTGATCCCGCCCCGGCTGCGGGCGAGCTGTTGGTGGAGGGCCTGGCGGTGGGGGTGTGCGGAACGGACAAGGAGATCGCCCGAGGTGAGTACGGCTGGGCCCCGCCGCACCGTGAGTGGCTGGTCCTGGGGCATGAGTCCCTCGGCCGGGTGCGGCAGGCGCCGCCCGCCAGCGGCTTCTCGGCCGGTGATCTGGTCGTGGGGGTGGTGCGCCGCCCGGACCCCGAGCCGTGCGGGGCCTGCGCCCGCGGGGAGTTCGACATGTGCCGCAACGGCCGCTACACCGAACGCGGCATCAAGGAGATCGACGGTTATGGCGCGCAGACGTGGTGCGTGGAGGCAGACTACGCGGTGAAGCTGGAGCCGCATCTGGACCGCGCCGGTGTGCTCATGGAGCCGACCACCGTGGTGGCGAAGGCATGGGAACAGGTGGAGCGTGTCGGTGCCCGTTCGTGGTTCGAGCCACAGCGCGTCCTGGTGACCGGCGCGGGGCCCATCGGTCTGCTGGCCGCCCTCCTGGGCACACAGCGCGGACTGGACGTGCATGTGCTCGACCGGGTGACCGAGGGGCCCAAGCCCGCCCTGGTGCGGGATCTGGGCGCCACCTACCACGCGAAGGACATCGAGCAGGTCCTCTCCGCCGTATGCCCGGACGTCGTCATCGAAGCGACCGGCGCGAACGAGCCCGTGCTCGCCTCGCTGACCGGCACCGCGCCTTACGGAGTGGTGTGCCTTACCGGTGTGTCGCCCGTCGGCCGCAGGATGACCGTGGACGCGGGTGCCATCAACAGGGAGATCGTGCTGCAGAACGACGCGGTAGTGGGCTCGGTCAACGCCAACCTGCGTCACTACCGTCAGGCTGCCGACGCGCTGGCCGCGGCCGACCTGTCGTGGCTGGCGCGCGTGATCACCCGGCGGGTGCCGCTGGAGCGCGCGACGGAGGCGTTCACGCCGCGACCGGACGACGTCAAGGTAGTCGTCGAGCTCTAGTGACAGGACGCGAAGGGAAGGTTCTGGATGTCTCACCACACTGCTCCCTTGGTAGTGGTCATGGGCGTGTCCGGCTCGGGGAAAACCACGGTGGGCCGATTGCTGGCACAGCGTCTCGGTGTTCCGTACGCCGAGGGGGACGACTTCCACCCCGCATCCAACGTGGCGAAGATGCGGGCCGGCCGGCCTCTGGATGACGAAGACCGCCGCCCCTGGCTGGACGAGATCGCACAATGGCTGACCGGACATGCGGACAGCGGAGGCGTGGTGACGTGCTCGGCGCTGAAGCGGCGCTACCGTGACCGGCTGGCCTCCGCCGCGCCGCGCGTCTTCTTCCTTCACCTCGATGGCTCGCCCGAGCTGATCGCCGCACGCATCACTGCCAGGCGGGGTCACTTCATGCCGCCCGACCTGCTCCGCACCCAGTTCGCCGACCTCGAACCGATGGGCGAGGACGAAGCGGGCGCGGCCATCCCGATCGACGGCACGCCGGAGCAGACCGCTGCCCTCGCGCATGCCGCCGTCGCCTCCCCCTGAGCCGTCCACCTCGCACAGCGGCGGCAGCACGCACGCCGGCACCGCCGTCAGGGGCACGGCACAAACGGGCTGTCCGACGGCAGGAACCCGGCAAATCCGGCAGCTCAGCGAAGCGGTGGCCGACCCGCCGGTGACCGGTACGGCCATACGGTGCCTTCAGGCTGTCGGCGACGCGCAGGTTGCGGCCGGTCGGAGCGAGACAAGGCCGTTGAGCTGCCCGATCCCCGGCGGCCCAGCACGGTGGCGGCCGCGCGCCGAAGGGCGGGCCGGCTTGTGGTCGGGCCCGCCCCTCGAACGATGGGGGTCATACCCCGGTGGTCTGCCGGATCCAGTCGGTTACGTCGGCGCCGCCCAGGGAGACGAAGCGGCTCTGGAAGCTGAAGTGCCAGCGGCTGGAGCCGTTATCGGGCAGGGCGCCACGGAGTGGGGAAAGGCCGGGTGGCGCCGGTCGTGACAACGGCGTCGGTACCGGTCGACCAGCAAGTGACGTACTGGCAGGAGGCGATGACCCGGACCTGCGTGCCGATGCGCATCAGCCCCGCCGGGACGGGCCGTTCCGGGCCAGGAGCAGCCGGGCTTTCCGTGCGGCATACGGCATGTCCCCGCGTGAATGGCGCGCCGCCGTAGCCGGGAGCGCGTGATCCGGACAGGCGGACTGACGAGCCAGGCTGCTCAAGGAGCCGGTTGACCTCGTCGAGGAGCTTCTGCTGGACCGGTGGACGTCACTCGAGGTGTCCGTACCGTTGTTCCCTGAACGGCAGTTGGCAGGCAATCGTCTCTTCTGTGATCACGTGTACAGATCACGGTCTCCTGCGCGCAAAGTTCTCCCCGCACGATCGGCATGTCCTCGACCTCGACCCAAGGAAGTGCTTGTGAGAACACACCGCATTCCGTCCAGACCCGCCGTCCTCGTCCTGGGCGCCGCCGTGCTCGCCTTCCTGACCCCCGCCCAGGCCGGGGCCGACGACGGGGGCCTGCCGACGGTCACGCCCGTCAGCGAGACCCCCGCCCTCTACGACGACGAGGCGGGCGGCAACTCCGACGCGGACGATCCGGCGATCTGGCGCAATGCGGCCGACCCCGACCGCAGCCTCGTCATCGCGACCGCCAAGGAGGGCGGCCTGCGGGTGTACGACCTGGACGCCCGCTTGGTGCAGTCGCTGCCCGCGCCCCGCCCGCCCGCCGAGGACGACGCCCCGGGCCGGTACAACAACGTCGACCTCGTCACTGGTCTGCGCACCTCCACCGGCCGGACCGACGTGGCCGTGGTCAGCGACCGCGGCAACGACCGGTTGCGGATCTACCGCATCGACCCGTCGAAGCCCGGCGGCCCGCTGACCGACATCACCGACCCGGCAACCGCCCCGGTCTTCTCCACCGACCAGGCCGAGATCAACGACCAGCGCACCGCTTACGGCCTTGCCACCTGGCAGGACAAGTCCACCGGGCGTACCTACGCCCTGGTCAGCCAGCGGGAGCGGACCCGCCTCGCGCTGATCGAGCTCAAGCCGACCACGAGCGGGACCGTCACCTACCAGAAGGTCCGCACACTCGACCTGCCCGCCTCCTTCCGCATCCCTAACGGCACCACCTGGTCCCCGTGCACGGAGCCCGGTGAACTCCCGCAAGTCGAGGGCATGGTGGTGGACCCTGCCACCGGCACGCTCTACGCCGGCCAGGAGGACATCGGCATCTGGCGGATCCGCGCCGACCTCACCGGCAAGCCGGTCCTGATGGACAAGGTCCGCGAGTTCGGCGTCCCCGGCGTCTACGACGAGGCGACCGAGGAGTGCGCGGCGGGCGCCGACCCCGGCTACGGCGGTGATCGGCTGTCCGCCGATGTCGAGGGTCTGACCCTGTTCCAGGAGTCCGACGGGGACGGCTACCTGCTCGCCTCCAGCCAGGGCGACGACACCTTCGCCCTGTACGACCGCGAGGTGAGCGAGGACAACGAGTACGAAGGCGGATTCCGCGTCGGCGCGGCCTCGACGACCCTCGACGGGGCGGAGGAGTGCGACGGCGCCGCAGTCCTGAACGCCCCGCTCGGCAGCCGCTACCCGAACGGCCTGCTGGTCGTCCAGGACGGTCACGAGACCCCCGAGGTCCCCGACGGCGAGGGCGGCAAGCGCACCGCGACCGGCTTCAAGTTCGTCGATCTGGGCGACGTGGTGGACGCCGCCGACCTGTGAGCCCCTGCGGTGCGAGGAACCCACTGCTGCCGGGTGCCGCACGCACCCGGCAACAGGAATCCGATCAGGGAAGGAGCGGGATGCCCCGCCGGGGCGCCGTGGATCACCTTCGGCAGGCTCGCTCAGCAAGGTCCCCGACAGCGTCAGGCCCGACGGCGGAACTGCTCCACCAGCGCCGCATATCCGCTGGCGCCGTGACCGGCGGCCGCCGCTCGCTCGGCCAACGCCTTGACGAGCCTCGGCAGCTCGGCGTTGACGCCGAGCGACTCGCTCTCCTCGACCACGTGCGCCATCGCCGCCAGGTGGGTGTCGATCGTGCCGTCGTCGGCCGGGTAGGTGCCGTGGTCGGCCTGCCGCGCGTAGCCCGGCAGCCAGCCGGCCACCGTGTCGATCGCCCTCTGCGCGAGGGGGAGATACGCCGTGGCGGACACACCGGCCGTGCCGAGGATCGCGGCGCCGTTGAGGAAACCGTCGAGCATGCCCCACATGAGGACGAGCGTGGCCATCTCGTGCGTCGCCGAGAGTCCGGGGTCGTCGCCGAGGTGGAGGCCCGTGCCGAGACTGGCCAGCGCGGACTCGTGGGCGTCGTACAGCGGTCGCGGCCCGCTGTAGGCGAGCACGGCGTCGGACGTGCCGACGGTCTCCGGGACGGCCATGATCCCGCCGTCGAGGTAGCCGCCGCCGCGGCGCGCCACCTCCTCGGCGAGCGCTCGGGCGCGCGAGGGCGTGCCCGAGGTCAGGTTCACCACGACCCTGCCGTCGAGCGGTCCGTCGAGGACGTCCGCCACGGCGTCGTAGTCCGATACGCAGACCACCACGAGCGGGGCGGCCGCAAGCGCGGCCGACGGAGACTCAGCGAGCGTCGCGCCCCGAGCCACGAGGTCGTCGGCCTTGGCCGTCGTGCGGTTCCATACGGTCGTCGGGTGCCCCCCGCGCAAGAACGCCCCGGCGAGGGCGCCGCCCATCAGCCCGAGGCCCAGAACCGTGACGGGTGTGCTGGTCCGCATCATGTGCTCCTTCTCTGATCGGTGGCACAATCGTCAACATTCACACCGGTATGAAGGTCAAGGGGGAATGCGCGTGCTGATCGGGGAGCTGAGCCGGCGGACCGGGGTGAACCCGCATCAACTGCGGTACTACGAGGCGCAGGGCCTGCTGGTACCCGACCGCGGTGACAACGGCTACCGCGAGTACGGCGACGACGCCGTGCTGACCGTGGCCCAGATCAGGAAACTGCTCGACGCCGGGCTGTCGACCCAGGAGATCGGGTACCTCCAACCGTGCGTCACCGGCGCGGCCCCCGATCTGACGCCCTGCCCGGAGACCCTGGACCTGCTACGGGCGCGCATCGCCGGACTGGACGAGCAGATCGACACGCTCGTCAATTCCCGCCGGACACTGCGGGAGTACCTGGCGGCCACGGAGCAGCGGATGGCCGGCTAGACACGGACCGCGAGCCACTCACGAGCCGGGCCAGGAGCACGCGCCCCGAGCTCCGGCGAGAACAGCAGCTGGTCGGCCCGGCGCACGCGGCTACCGGATCAGCCGTTTACTACAACTCTGGTACCACCCACACCTGTTGTGTCATTCCCAGGGTGGAGGGTTAGTCCAGCCCGGCGAGGGATCCGCATGGGTGACCGGTTCCTGAAAGATCTTTCCTGTCCGAACACGCGACCGGAAGGATCGATATCGTGCGCAGACGACGTCTCGCGCCTCTGTTAGCCGTGAGTGTCACGGCAACGCTGGCTCCCGCGCTCGCCACCTCGACGGCCACCGCCGCCCCGGCCGCCACCCCGTCGACCGCATCCTCGTCCGCCGCCAAGGACGCGCTGGAACGGTATGTGAAGCAGAAGCCGCGGTGGAAGCGGTGTGAGGCCGACTCTCCGGCAGAGTTCGAGTGTGCCACGATCAAGGTCCCGCTGGACTACCGGGTTCCCGGTGGCAAGCGGATCGACTTGGCCATATCCCGGATCAAGAGCACAGCGCCCGGCAAGCGGCACGGTGTCCTGCTCTCCAACCCCGGCGGCCCCGGGGGGCAGGGTCTCCACATGCCGCTCGGAATGCGGGAGAGTCTCCCCGAGTCCGCACAGCAGAAGTACGACCTCATCGGTTTCGACCCGCGCGGTGTGGGACGGAGCAGCCCGGTCTCCTGCGACCTGGAGCCGGAGGAGGAGAACTGGCTGCGGCCCTACAAGGAGGCGACGTTCGACAAAGACGTCGCCTGGGCACGCGACGTCGCGAACAAGTGCAGGGAGAAGGCGGGCAACACGCTCGCGCACATCACCACGCGCAACACCGCGCGCGACATGGACCTGCTCCGGGCGATCCTCGGTGAGAAGAAGATCTCGTACCTGGGTTACTCGTACGGCACCTATCTGGGCGCCGTCTACACCCAGCTCTTCCCGGGCCGGGCCGACCGGTTCGTGCTGGACAGCGCGGTCGATCCGGCGCGCGCCTGGCGAGGGATGATCCAGTGGTGGGCGGAGGGCGCCGAGCCCGCGTTCGACCGGTGGACCGAGTGGGCCGCCAAGCGTTCGGAGAAATACGGCCTCGGCGACACCCCGAAGGAGGTCGACCGGACCTTCTGGGACCTGGTCGCGCAGGCCGACGAGAAGCCCATTGAGGTAGAGGGACAGCCAGTCACCGGCGATGACATCCGCAGCGGCATGCGCCGGGCTGTCTTCAGCCCGCAGTACGCCACCGAGGCGTTCGTGGAGCTGAAGAAGGCCGCGGCGGACGAGCCCGCCTCCGCGAAGAAGGCAGCGGCGTTCACCGGATCCGAGGGGACCGGAACGGAAGACGCCGCCGCCGATGCCGCCGAGGTGCCGGCCGACAACATGACGGCGAGCTTCTGGGCCGTGGTGTGCGGCGACAACTCGGCCGCCTGGTCCCGTGATCCTGAGAGCTACCGGCAGGACGCCATCGAGGACAAGGGCCGTTACCCGCTCTACGGTGACTTCGCGTCCAGCATCAAGCCCTGCGCGTTCTGGACCAAGTCCCTGGAACCGGCGACCAAGGTGAACAACAAGGTCGGCTCCCTGGTCGTCCAGAACGAGTGGGACTCGCAGACCCCGCTGCCCAGCGCTCAGGCCCTGCACGCCGACCTGAAGGGCTCGAAAATGGTCACCGTCCTCGGCGGCGAGGGCCATGGTGTCTACCCGACCGGAAACGCGTGCACGGACGGCACAGTGACCGACTACCTGCTCACCGGCAAGCTCCCGGCCAAGGACGTGACCTGCGAGGCGACGGCCGACTCGAACGCGGAGGCACGGAAGAACCAGAAGCGGGACGTACTCCCCGGCTCTCCGCTCCCGGAGCGTGCCCCGGACCGTTTCTGATCCCGGCCACACGGCCCGTTTCCGCATGACCCATTGAAGACGGGGCGGGACCTCCTGGTGGGGTCCCGCCCTATCGTGTGTCGCCGGCGCCGGCGCCGGCGCCGGAGTCGGAAGAAATCGGTTCGTCAGGCCATGTGGCCGTGTGTCCCACGGTCGGCCGGTGAATACCTGACGCGCCCGGCCCGTGAACAGTTCGACGACCCGCTCGCCGACATCACCGGGATGTGCGCGGCGAACGGGATCGCCGTACGTTTCGTCGGCCTCTTGTATTGCGGCACGTTCACGTTCGTGGACCGTCTTCCACGGCCGGTAGCACTCGCGCAGGTCCCGCCAAGCCCGCCCCGGTGGACAGCTTCCACAGGATCCCGTCGTCCAACTGGCGGTGGTCGCGCACCGGGCGGCCCATCCGCGGCGGAGCCGGCAACGGCTCGGTCACCGCTGACGAGTCATCGGGTCGGTTGCGGCACGAGGACCACGGAGTTGATCGGCGTCATGTCGTACGGCGCGTCCTCACCGGTCGCACAGGACACGATGGAGCAGTTCTTGCCGTTGTACCCGTAGCAGACCTGGGGGCGGCGGGCAACGACTTGAGATCGGTGACGGTGACGTCGGTCTGTTGCTGCTTGGCGAGCGCGGTGACCATGCTCGTCAGGGAGGCCGTGGACCGTCACCGCCCAGGGTGAGGACCGCCGCAGCGATTGACGACACGCGATTCGGGCTGCACCAGGCTTTGCGGAAGACCCGCCAGGACTTCAGGCGGGCTGCAGGACTATGTGGTCGACCGGCTCGCTCGGCCGGCTTCTGTTCGTAACGTGTGAGCTCGCTCGGCCGGGTCGTAGTTCGGTCCGACGCCCTCGATCAGCAGCACGTCGCCGTCGATGTGATCGGTACGCAGACTGAGGATGGCCCGGTAAGCGGGGGAGTCGTACCAGGCACGGGCGCCGGCAAGGCCGGGGAACTCGATCAGCACCATGCTGCCGGGCCACGTCCCCTCTACGACTTCCGCCGGCGAACCGTGGATGACGAAGCGGCCTGCGAAGGGCTCGAGGGTCGCCTGGATGCGCTCAAGGTACTCGATGACGTCTGAGTGATTCCGGCGGCTCCGGAGATGAGCAAAGCCGTATGCGGGCACTACGAGGTTCCTTCCTTCCGGGGGGGGGGCGGGTGACCAGAAGGTAGTTGAGTGTGGTTGGGCGGTGCGATTACCCCAGGGGTAATCGCACCGCCACATCGAGGGGCACGTGCCATGGCCGGCGCGTGACGAAGTGTCATACATGGGAGAAAATGCGACGCAGGCGAGTCCTGATACCGGTGGCTGCGCTTGCCCTGATCACAAGCGGTACGGTCCCAGCCACAACTACGACCGGGGAAGGCGCATCCGCCGGGGTAGCGCATTGACCAGTGACGTCTTTCCGGATCGTCAGCTGTATCAGTTCGGCTGCGGCGCCGCCGGTGGAGCCGACCGACACCGTCCACTCCACCGCATCCGTCTCTGACCTGGACGTGTTTCGACAACTTGGCCCAGGTCCGTCCGACTCCCGGTGTGCGAAGCGTTCACAGACGGTTTGCCAGGGCCCACAGCGTCCGGGCAGGTCGCGTCAGGGTGCCGGTCCGCAGCCTCCACGGCGCCCGTCGATCACCTGACGGTGATCCCGCCAGGGCCGCCGCCCCCGGCTATCAACACCCGGCAACAGCGGCGCTTCCGCTGCCATGACGCATCCGTCAACTCACTCGACCCACCACGAGATCAACTACCAGACGTGGCCTGGGCGTGTATCGAATGTGCCGGTGCCAGGAAGGCCATCCGTGTGCGGGACGGGTCAGGGTGTGATCGGGGATCGCTGCGGGATGAACCCCGATGCTCGGGTGCGCGACCGCTGACAGTGTGAGGGCCATGACCTCGACGCGCATGTCACGGAGAGCCTTTGCGGGCGCCACCCTGTTGGGGACGGCCGCGCTGGCCGTCACCGCAGCGCTGCCCGCGCGCCGCGCTAACGCCTCGTCCGCACTGCTCCCGCCACTGGATCCCATTGCCCTGCGGGCGGCGATCGACGACCTGGAGCACCCGCCGTCGACCGCGGCCCAGCTGCGAGTCGGCGGCACGACCGGCCACTGGTGCGGCACCTCGGGCGTGGCCGACATCAAAACGCAGCGGCCGGTGACGGCACGTGACAAGGTCCGGATCGGCAGCATCACCAAGGTCTTCGTCGCCACCGTGGTGCTACAGCTGGTAGCGGAGAGCCGGGTCGACCTGGACGCGCCTGTGCGGCGCGTCCTGCCGGGACTGCTGCCAGCCCGCTTCGCGGCTGTCACCGTGGCACACCTGCTGAACCACACCAGCGGACTGCCCGACCACGTCGGCATCCCAGAGCCGGACAGCGCGGAGGAGGTGTTCCGCCACCGCTTCGACCACTGGACGCCGCAGGAGTGGGTGGCGACGGCGGCGCACGGGCCACTGAAGTTCGCCCCGGGCACCCGGCAGGAATACCGCGGCATCAACTACGTACTGGCCGCACTGATCATCGACAAGGTGACCGGCCGCCCGTACGGGGAGGCCGTCACGGCCCGCATCCTGCGTCCGCTGAGCCTGGCGGGCACCGTTGTGGCCGGCAACGACCCGCGCATCCACGGTCGGCACGTGCACGGCTACCTGCGGATGGCCGACGGCAGCCTCCGGGACATCACCACCTACGACCAGTCGTCCTGCCGCGGCGAGGGCGACATGATCTCCACCACGAATGACCTCGACCGGACGCTCGCCGCGCTGTTCTCCGGCGAGTTACTCCCGCCTGAGCTGCTACAGCTGATGTTCACCCTCCCACCGCACGACGTGCGCATGCTGGACGGCTCCCCGGCCCGCTACAGCACCGGCCTGCAACAGGCCACCGTCAACGGCGTCACCCTCTGGGGCAAGACCGGCGAGACGTACGGCTACAAGAACGCCGCATTCTCCACTCGTGACCAGCGGCGCCGCTTTGTGCTCGCGTACCACCCGACGACCGCCCGCAACGGCGAGGAGAGCCAGATGATCGCTCGGGTCGCCGACCTGCTCACCCGCAGCCCGAGCGCCGAAGTCTCGGCGCCCTAGGGATATACCGAACGTGCTGGTCACAGCCAAACGTTGATGGCTGCTACAAGGACGGTTGCCTCGTGGCGGACTGCCGACCTGTCGTACCGCGTGGCCTCGGCCCGGTGCCTCTTCAGACGGTTGATGCCGCATTCCACCGCGTGCCGCCCACGGCAACCGACCGGGTCGAGCTTCGGCGGCCGACCGCCCTGAGATCCGCGCCTTTTGCGGTTGCTGGCCTGATCCGCCTTGTCCGGGACGGTGCAGCGGATGCCACGCCGCCGCAGGTGGGTGCGGTTCCTGGGGGAGGCGTACGCCCGGTCCGCCCGGACCCGCCGGGTCCGGGCACGCGGCCTGCCCGGCCCAGGACGGCCTCGAACCGCGAGGAGTCACCCCGCTGCCCCGCCGTGATGACGATCGACATGGGCTTCTGCCGCTGCTCCACCGCAAGGTGCAGCTTTGTGGTGGGCGATCTCGGCCCGGGAGAAGTGGCCGGGTGCGGGTTCGATGCGGGCCCGTTCGATGCTGAAGCGGTAGTCGGCGAAGCCGAGTTCGGTGAGCAGGTCCATGTCCTCGCGCCAACCGGTGGTAGCTGTCGGCCGCGTCGCCGCTGGGCTCGGCGATGGAGCCGCCGCTGTGTCCATGTGCCACCAGTCGCTGTTGACGTTGTCGCCCTCGATCTGGTGGGCGGCGGTGGAGGCACCCCACAGGAAGCCGTCGGGGAAGCCGAGACCGTCGGCGGTGACGTTCATGGCTGGGCCTTTCCTGACTCGTGCCGGGTGTCGGTCAGCGGATGCGGCTCTCGCCCGTCAGGGAGTTGAGGGGCCGGGCCAGATGGCCGAGGCGTCGTCACGGTGGGGGTCGGGCAGCCGGATCGGGCGGACGGGAATGGTGCGTACGCGTCCTTCGGCGACGGCCCTCCACGGAGCGGGGTGACCGGAGTAGCACAAGGTGGTCAGAGCGAACACACCGTTGGCGTAGACCTCGACGTATTCGCCGATGGTGAGGATGCGCAGGGAGGTGGCGGGTTCGGTCAGTATGGTCTCGCCGAGCCGGGTCCCGTCGGGGCCGGTGGCCCAGAGGTTTTTGCCGTCGCAGCCCACCGCGAGGACGGGACCGTCGCTGTCCGGACCGGCGGTCCGCAGGGTGACCTCGACGGGCCCCGTTATGCTGATGTCGCCGACCGCATGCAGGGCGGGCCCGTCCGTCTCCTCGCCGAGCCAGGAGTCCAGGCCGGGCCACCATTCCAGGCGGGGCGCCGCCTCCTCGGCTGTGACCAGGAGTTTCGGCTGGGTGAGCATGCCGCGGCAGCGGTCACCGGTGTCGCTGAGGCCGACGCGACGGGGCGTGGTGTGCAGCACGACGCGGGAGCCGTCGGGCGCTGCGATGACGCGCGGAGCGTAGGCGCCGGTCGGGCCAAGAGGGCCGCGCCGGGTCCAGGGCCCGCGCAGGCGGGGCGCGGTCCATGCCTCGAAGCCGCGGGTGGAGCCGATGGACCCGAGCAGCAGCCAGCTGCCGTCGTCGAGGCGTTCCAGGACCGGGCACTCCAGTTCGTCGACGTCGCCGGGGGAGATGAGCGGTGGGTGGACGGTCCAGTGCTCCAGGTCGTCGGAGGTGGCCCAGGCGACGCAGCCGCTGACCTCGACCGGGAGGGAGGCGTCGCTGGCGCAGACGGCCATGACCCAGCCGTCCGACTCGTCGTCGCGTACGACGAACGGGTCGCGCCAGCCCATGCGTTCACCGGTGCGGTACCACCGCGGGTCCGCCTCGGCGACCGGCCCGGTCCCGTGGCGCCGCCAGGCCGTGCCGTCGGTGCGGTCGGAGTACGCCAGCCCGACCGACTGGACCGGCCAGCCGCCCGGCGTGAGCCCGGAGACGCCCGTGTAGAACATCGCCATTCCGTCGCCGTGCCGGAGGGGGTGCATGGTCCACACCGCCTGCTGGTCGAACCGGCCGGGCAGCCCGTTGCCGAAGGCGGTGCCCTGCGGCTCCCAGCGGACCAGGTCGGCGGAGGTCGCCCGGCCGTAGGAGGTCTCCATCCGCAGATGGTCGAACTCCGGTGTCCAGGGCCCCTGCAGATGCAGCACCGCATACGTGCCGTCCCCGTCCCGCAGCAGGGCGAAGTCGTTCACGCAGAGGCCGGGCGGGGCGTATCGCATGCACAGTTCCTGTCGCTCCGCAGCGCTCAAACGCGTGCGCTGACGCTTGATAACAAAAGGGTCTCTTGAGGATCGGCCCAAGTAAATATGAACGCAAACGCTTGTGCAACAGGGAGGCCGGGTTTACGGTCACGTCACCCACAGACCACACCGACGTGAAATCAACGGGAGGAACACGCCGTGACGGCCAGCATCACCGATGTCGCCCGCGCCGCCGGAGTCTCGGCATCCACCGTGTCCCGCGCGCTGCGCGGTCGGCCGGGGGTGTCGGAGGAGGTGCGGGCGCAGATCACGGCCGTTGCCGCGCAACTCGGCTACACGGCCTCACGTTCCGCGGCGAGCCTGGCCAGCGGGCGCACCTTCACCATCGGGGTCGTGGTCCCGTACGTCGGCCGCTGGTTCTTCGGCACCGTGCTGGACTCCGCCGAGCAGGTGTTCAGCGCCGCCGGGTACGACGTGCTGCTGTACAACCTTGGTTCGCCGGAGACACGCAAGCGTTTCTTCACCAGGCTCCCGGTCCGCAAGCGGGTGGACGCCGTGCTGTCGCTGCTCATCCCTGACGAGGAGGAGTCGGCCGCACTGCGCTCGCTGGGGGTGCCGCTGGCCACCACGGTCGGCGGCACCCGGCCCGGCTTCACCGTCGTCGGCATCGACGACCGGGCCGGCACCGAGAGCGCCGTACGGCATCTGGTCAACCTCGGCCACCGCCGGATCGGCATGATCAGCGGGTCCAGCGGTCCGCTGCACTGGACCACCCCCATCGATCGGCGCAACGCCTACCTGAACGTGCTGACCGACGCCGGTATCGAACACGACGCGGCCCTGGAGGCGGACGGCGACTACACGGTCGAGGGCGGCGAACGGGCCATGACCGAACTGCTGGCCGTCTCCCGGCCTCCGACGGCTGTGTTCGCGCAGTCCGACGAGATGGCGATGGGCGCCCTGCGTGCCCTGCGCCGCCACCGGCTGAAGGTACCGGACGACGTGTCCGTCGTCGGTTTCGACGACCACGAACTGGCCGACGTGGTCGGTCTGACCACCGTCGCCCAGCCGGTCGCCGCGCAGGGCGCGGAGGCCGCCCGGCTGCTGCTGCGGCAGCTGGACGAACCGGACGCCGAACCCCCCGCCGAGCAGGTTCGGATGCCCATCCGCCTCGTCCTGCGCGAGACCACCGCCCCGCCGCGGCCCCGCGGACCGCAATAACTCTCTGAGCCCCACACCCCCACGCCTGCACAGCACGTCAGCCCGTCGAACCCTCGCCACAGCACGGAGGCACAGCCATGAGCTCGACCAGCAGAAAGTACCGCCGCACCGCCTGTACGGGCCTGGCCCTGGCCCCCCTGGTGGCGCTGGCCGCCTGCGGCGGGGGCAGTGGTACCGATGCCTCCGCCGAGGCCGGGAGCGGCAAAGGCACCATCAGCGTCTGGGCCCACCAGGGTCAGAAGAACGAGGCCAGTGCGCTGCAGAACGCGGTGAAGTCCTTCAACTCCTCTCAGAACAAGATCAAGGTCGACCTGAAACTGATACCCGAGGCCGACTACACCAAGACCATCACCGCCACCGACGCCGCCGAGCTGCCGGACGTGCTGGAGTTCGACGGACCGACCATGGCGAACTTCGTCTACAACAAGAAGCTCGCCCCGATCGACACCTACGTCTCCGCCAAGACCATGGACAACGCCACCGACGCGAGCAAGGCGCAGGGCGAGGTCGACGGCAAGCACTACGGCCTGGGCATGTTCGACTCCGGGCTCGGTATCTACGGCAACAAGAAGCTGCTGGACGCAGCCGGGGTGAAGTATCCGACCAGCCAGTCCGACAGCTGGACCGCCGAGGAGTTCACCGCCGCGCTCAAGGCGCTGAAGGCCAAGGACTCCGACGGCAAGACCCTCGACCTCCAGGAGAGCGGCGGCTACGCCAACGAGTGGGGCACCTACGGCTTCGCCCCGATCGTCTGGTCCGCCGGAGGCTCCCTCCTCAAGGACGGCAAGGCGGAAGGCGCCCTCGACACCCCGGCCGTGGCCTCGGCCCTGAAGACCTTCCAGTCCTGGAAGACCTACGTCGACCCCAACACCGACGGCAATGCCTTCGCCAAGGGCCGCGTCGCCCTCAGCTGGGTCGGCCACTGGATGTACCCCGCCTACAGCCAGGCCCTCGGCGACGACCTCGTCGTCCTGCCGCTGCCCGACTTCGGCAACGGCCCCAAGACCGGCCAGGGCTCCTGGGCGTGGGGCATCGGCGCCGACACCAAGAACGCCAAGGCCGCCGGCACGTTCCTGGACACCCTCCTGAACGACACCAACGTCACCGCCATGACGACGGCCAACGGCGCGGTGCCCGCCACCAAGACCGCGCTCGCCAAGAGCAGCCTCTACAAGCAGGGCGGCCCCCTCCAGCTCTTCGCCGACCAGCTCGCCAAGCCCTGCGGCGACAGCGACATCACCAAGTCCTGCGTCGCCGTCACCCGCCCGGTGACCGCCGGGTACCCCACCGTCACCGCGAAGTTCAGCGAGGCACTGAACTCCGTCTACGGCGGCGCCGACCCCAAGAGCGCCCTGGAAAAGGCCGCCCGCGCCATCGACCAGGACTTTTCCGACAACGCCGGCTACAAGATCCCGTAGGACCCGTCGGCCGGGGCGGGCCCGCACATCGCGCGCCCGCCCCGCCGGGAACAGGACCCTCCCGTGACATCCGTGGAACCCGCGCCCGCCGTGCCATCCGGCCCGGAGCAGGCCCCCTCCGTGACATCCCTGAAGCCCGCGCGGCCGACGCGATCGGCGCGGCCGGGCCGCAAGAACCGCGACTGGCTGCACGGGCTGCTCATGTCCGCCCCGGCCGTCGTCGGACTCATCGTCTTCGTCGGTGTGCCGTTCGGCTACGCCGTGGTGCTGTCCTTCTACAACGTGCGCCTCGGCTCCCCGCTGGAGCCCACCTTCTTCGGCCTGGAGCAGTACCGGCGGCTGTTCACCGACCCGGACCTGTCCGGCCCGTTCCTGCGGGCCCTGCTGAACAACCTGACCTTCGCCGTGGTCGTCGTACCGGTACAGACGGCCCTGGCACTCGGGCTGGCGATCCTGCTCAACCGCAAGCTCAAGGCGATCGGCCTGTTCCGGTCCCTGTTCTTCATGCCGGTTGTCTTCCCGATGGCGCTGGTCGCCGTGATCTGGCGCCTCATCCTGGCCCGCAGTGACCAGGGCATGCTCAATTCGGCACTGGACGCGGTGAGTTTCGGCAACTGGGGTGCCTTCGACTGGCTCGGCGACGGCGCCACCGCGATGGCCTCGATCATCGTGCTGTCGATCTGGCAGGGTGTCGGCTTCCAGATGGTCATCCTCTTGGCCGGCCTCCAGCAGATCCCCGGTGAGCTCTACGAGGCCGCCGAACTCGACCGCGCCGGCCGCTGGCAGCAGTTCCGCCACGTCACCCTGCCCGGCATCCGCGGCACCCTCGTCTTCGTCGCGATGCTCACCTCGGTGCTCTCCTTCCGCGTCTTCGACCAGGTCTACGTCCTCGTCCGCGGCGGCGGCCTGGACGAGGACGCCGCCCGCACCGTGATGTACCAGGCCGTCACCACCGCCTTCGACCAGAACAACATCGGCCAGGCGTCCGCGATCACGGTCGTCTTCTTCCTGATCGTCGTCGTCCTGACGCTCATCCAGCGCCGCGTCGTCCGGCCCGGAAACGAGGACTGACCCATGGGCACCACCCCTACGCCCCTGCGCCGCTTCATGGACTACGCCGTACTCGGCGTGCTGGCCTTCATCTTCGTGCTGCCCGTGATCTACCTGTTCCTGGGCAGCCTCAAGCCGTCCGACGAGGTCCTGAACGGCCTGTCCGGCTTCCTCCCCACTCACCTGTCCTTCGACAACTACTCCAGCGTCCTCGACAGCCTCAACTCCGAGAGCACCGGCTACTTCTGGCGCTTCATGGGCGTCTCACTGCTGCTGGCGTTCGTCGTCGTCACCGGCGGCCTGTTCGTCAACTCCATGGCCGCCTACGGGCTGTCCCGGCTGAAGTGGCGGGGGCGGAACGCCGTCTTCACGCTCATCCTGCTGCTGATGCTGGTCCCGTTCGAGTCGGTGGCCGTGCCGCTCTTCTACATGTTCAACGACCAGCGCAACACCCTCCCCATCCTGGCGCTCCCGTTCATCGCCAACGCCTTCTCGGTCTACCAGTTCCATACGTTCTTCCGCTCGATCCCGCCGAGCATCGAAGAAGCCGCCCGCATCGACGGCGCGGGCCCCTGGCGCACTTTCTTCGCGATCATCGTCCCCATGTCGAAGCCGGCCTTCGCCTCCGTGGCGATCCTGACCTTCCTCATCCAGTGGGGCTCGTTCCTGTGGCCGGTGCTGATGGTCTCCGACCCGTCGGTACGCCCGCTGCCGCTGGAGATGAGCGTCTTCCAGGGCCAGCAGCCCCCGGACTGGGGCCAGATCCTCGCCTTCGGCGTCCTCCTGGTCCTGCCCGTCCTGGTGGTCTTCGCCTTCTTCCAGCGGTGGTTCGTCCAAGGTGTCGCCAGCTCCGCCGTCAAGGGCTGAGCGAGAGCCGCCGACTTGCACGCCTCGGCCCACGCTGCCGGCGTGGTGGCGTGAGGCTGAGGACCGGGGTCGAGGAGCGAGCCATCGGGTTGCCGCTGAGGTCGGTCAGCAGGCCGTGCGCGACGAGCCGGCGGACCACGAACGCGGTGACGTTGGCCTGCCCGGCCGTACGCGGGTTCGGGACTGGCCCTCGGTGCCCGTTGTGCATGCCGGAGGTCGACGAGCGTCTCGATGGGGCACTGCGTCTGAATGGACTTGGCGCCCTGACGCCGGATCAGCGGCTGCTGCGCGTGCTCCTGGAGGATGACCCGTCGGCCTTCGAGCAGGCTTCGTCGCGTCGTCTTGTCCAGCACCGGGAGAGCGCCCAGGCCCGGGAGCTCATTGCCCGGTGCTGGGCGGCCCTGCCCGAACGCGACCACGGCGAAGCCCGGCCGGCCCTCTTCCGCCTCTACGCCGACATCACGCGAGAAGCGGCAGACCGCGCCACGCGCTGAAGACACAACAGACGTCGCAGGTTATGCCCTGTTGGGCGAAGACACCGAGAGAGCACCCGCTCTTGGGGCAGCTGGGCATCAGATCAACGTTGTGCACTTTGTTACGTACCAACCGGTGCACGCCTTCACCGTCTGCGCCGGCACATCGCCCTGACCGCGCTGCCGAAGGCCCGGTGAACACCGCGGGCCCGGCCTCCGCCAAGGCCGGGCCCATCGCCCGGGCCTCCGTTGCCGGTGGCGGCCGGAACGCTGTTCGGATGAGCTGAGATGAGCAAAGAGGAGGAGAGGAGCGTCCATGGTGGATCGGACACCGGCCGAGCAAGCGCTCGCCCGTTCATACACGACGGGTGACGGCAGCGTGAGCTTCGGCATCACCGATCTGGCGGTGGAGCACCGTCCGGGCGGCGCCGCTGTGCTGGCATACCGACTCACGGTGGAACGCGCCGGGCGACGGGACGAACGCTGGGCGGTCGCGCTGCCCTGGGAGGACAGCTCCTTCGCCGACGTCCTCGCCTCGCCCGCCCCGGAGCCCGACCGGCTTCAGCAGCTCGTGCACCTGGTGCATGCGCTGCTGGAGGAGTGGTGGGACACGAAGGGCCACAACCGACAGTCGGCGAAGATGGGCCACCGTATCCTCTGAGGATGTCCCTGCGAGCCTTGGCTCGTCCGGGAACGGCATACCAGGCCGCCGCCTTCCCGAGCGGTGCTCGCGCCGCTCGGCATCCTCCGGAGCCGGGTCGACTGACACAGTGCCCACGGTGCCGACAGCCGCCGCACGGCGTACAACGACTTCAGGGCGGCCCGGTGCCACCGGTACGGCCAGAGCGTCATGTTCGTGCCGGACAGCCGGAGTAGATCGAAGGCGACGAAGTGGACCGGCCACTCGGCAACCGCCAGGGCCGCCGCAGCACCACGCCGCTGCAACCGGTCCTGCAACCGCTCGAAAGCGGGCCGCCCTTCCCTCCGCACGACCAGCTCGCCGTCCAGCGCGCCCGCGTCCGGCAGCTGCGCTGCGCCGGCCACAACCTCCGGGAACGCTCGCCCCAGCTCAGTGCCGCGTTTTGAGCGCAGCGGAACCCGCCCGCCCGCGTACACGGCGAGCTGGGCACGGCAGCCGTCCGTCTCCAGAATTCGACGTATCTCATGAGACAGGGCGGCAGTTGGCTTCGACAACGAGACGTGGCTCCCCTGACAGTGAGATTCGGCCCCACTTGGCGATCTTTCGGGCATGGTTTGCGGCTGTAGGCCGCCCGAAGCACCACGACAAGACCGCCGCCCGGATCCGCAGCGAGATCGGCGGGCCATGGAGCCGATACGCCTCCGGGCACCAGTCACGGTCACCAGCGGGCTGGGTTCCTCGGGGAACTGGCGACAGGTGAATACGAAAGACCACCAGTAGGGCGGCGCTGGTCGATCCCTCAACGCGATCGCCCCGGGTACTGCCGGTAGTGGGGGGGGCGGGGGCTGACCCCACCACGATCAACCGGACAGCCGGATGGCCGGGAGAACGCCGTGTCGGCGATGGTTGGGCTGTCCCGAGCAAATCGCCCACAGAGAAGGCAAGATCGTGCGCATGGTCACGACCACCGCCGTCGCGCTGGCCCTCGCCGGCCAAGCCACGCCGGCCGCCACCGCCCAACAGTCGACCATCGACGGAATCTGGCGCATGGACGGCTACGGCACAGTGCTCTCCATCCGGAACGGAACTTTCCAGGAGTACCAGACCACCGCCGTGAGCTGCCTCAAAGGCGACTCCGCGCAGTGGACCGGCCCCGGCACCTACACCACGCCCGACGGCGTGGTCCTGACCGTGCGCGCCCGAGAAGACCGCGACCACGCGTTCCTGCGCGCGGACGCCTCCGTCGGCAGCCGGAACCTCCGGCGCATCCCTGCGCTGCCCAACGCCTGCGCGCGCCCGACGGCCGAGGACCCCCGCACGACCTTCGACGTCTTCTGGCAGACCTTCGAGGAGAACTACCCCTTCTTCGCATCCAAGGGCATCGACTGGCACAAAGTCCGCGATCAGTACCGCCCCCAGTTGCACACCGGGACGACGAGGGATGAGCTCTACGCCGTCTTCAGCGAGATGGTCGAGCCGCTCCGCGACGCCCACGTCGTCGTCCAGGATGGCAACCGCGTCTTCTCCCAGGTCCGCCCCGGCACCGTCGTGCCCACCGGGGAACTGGACACCAAGGTCAAGAAGTTCATCGTGGAGCGCGACCTCAAGGACGCCCGGAACCTCCAGGACTTCGCCCACGGGCGGATCACCTACGCCGACCTCCCCGGCGGGCAGGGCTATCTGCGGATCTCCGGCTTCGGCGGGTACGCGGGTGACGAGACTTCCTACGCCGCCCAGCTGGCCGAGCTCGACAGGGCGCTGGACACGGTCCTCGGCCAGGAGCGCACCCAGCGCCTGAGGAGCCTGATCATCGACCTGCGCATCAATGGCGGCGGCTCCGACGCCCTTGGCATCCACATCGCCGAGCGCCTCACCGACACCCCCTACCTCGCCTACTCCAAGCGGGCTCGCAACGACCCCGCCGACCCCACCCGGCACACTCGTCCCCAGCCCGTGTACGTCACGCCCGCCCAGGGCCCCCGCCACACCGGGCCGGTCGCCGTGCTGACCGGCGGCTCGACCTTCAGCGCGGGGGAGACCTTCACCCAGGCCCTCATGGACCGGCCCGGCAAGACGGTCCGGATCGGGCAGCCCACACAGGGCGTCTTCTCGGACGTCATGCCGCGCAAGCTTCCCAACGGCATGTCGGCCTGGCTGCCGAACGAGGAGTTCCTGACCCGGTCAGGCAGGACCTTCGACGGCACAGGCATTCCGCCGCACCTCACCGAGCCGGTCTTCACCAAAGAGCAGTTCGACAAGAAGAGGGACTCGGCCTTCGACAGGGCTGTGAACGTCCTGCGGAACTACGGTGGCAGCACGAGCTGACACAGGAGCAGCGGGACTGGGGGCAACCCGCCCGGACCTGCTCGTTCCGGCAGGTGGCGTAGTCGATCATCAGCTCGGAGACACATCTCCACCTGCGTTGCGCATCATGCGTTGCAGTACCTTCAGGGTGATGAGGTATTCCTCGTCCGGGACACCTGTATGCACATGCGTCCGGCTGGCGCGCTGAGTCTCGGCGGCGCGCTGGTGCAGTGCCCTGCCTTCGTCGGTGATCTGGAGTCGGCCGGTCCCGTCCAGGACGAGCAGCTACGCTCCACCAGCAGGTCGATGTCGGGGGCTAAGCCGGCGCCAACGTCCAGGTTGGCCTGCTGGGCACGAATCACCTCGTCCCGGGTGGCACCTGTCTCGCTGTGCAGCACCTGGTGCAGCACCCACCACTGGGGCTGTGTGATTCCGATGGCCGCGAGCCGCCCCCTGACATACGCCGTGAGCGTCTTGTTCGCGGCCCACGTCCAGTACCCGATCGGCTGGTTCACCAGCTCCCCGTCGTCGTGCGAGTACTCCATCACGCCACCTTCTCTCAGCCGGTTCGCCCGCGCGCCGTCCGAGCGGCCATGCCATGCGCAATCGCCGGACGCCCCTGTTCACTACGGTCATGGGCAACTGTCAAATCTCCACTGCGGTCATCCCGAGTGGGATGGCGCCGGCATCAGTCCTCCACGTGCGCCGCTGGGAGCTTGCGCCCGTACGCAAGCAGCAGAAGCTCCTGAGCGGGGCGCACCACCGCAGTGCCCGCACCGTACGACCACTCCAGGTCGGTGGCCCGCAGCTCGACATCCTCGAGGTTCGCCTTGAAGAAGCGGAGCGTGCTCGGTTTGACGGTTCCCAGCACGATCCGCAGGCGATCCTTGGGGACTTGTCGCCCGAGCCCGAGCGCGACGGTGATGTCCAAGCCGTGGATGACGTCGTGCCCGAGTGCCGCTGCCAGGCCGCCCACCGGCGGCCTCCAGGGATGATGGGCGTTGTCCCGCAGTTCTGTGGCGAGTTCATGTGGGCTGAGGGCAGCGGCGTCGCGGCGCGCGATACGGTCGGTCATCCGGTGCAGGTTGCCTCCCGCCCGGGCGAGCTCCAGCGCCGTCCTGCCAACCGAGTATCTGAATCCCGTGCTCATGTGTGCGGCGACCTCTCGCACCCGCCACCCGCTGCACAAGGTCGGCGAATCCCACTGGTGATCGGTCAGCCCATCCAGCATGTCCGCCAATTCGCGCCGCTCGGCCGCGATCGCGGCACGGACATCCACCGCTGCAGTCTCCATGGTCACCAGCGTCTCGGAGCCTCCGCCAGAAGTCCAAGAGACAGCAATTCTCGCAACTAGCATCTCTGCTTATGGAACTCCGCCAGCTGCAGTACTTCCTCACCGTGGTCGAAGAAGCCAACTTCACCCGCGCCGCCGCTCGCCTGCATGTCGCGCAATCGGGAGTGAGTGCTCAAGTCCGGCAGTTGGAGCGGGAGCTCGGGCAGCCGCTGCTGGACCGGTCCGGCCGAAGGGTGACCACCACCGAAGCGGGCGAGACTGTCCTTCCCTATGCGCGGGCAGCACTTGCGGCCATCGAGGGGATGCGGCAGACGGTGGACGAGTTCACCGGCCTGGTCCGAGGACATGTCACCATCGGCGTCGTCTCAGGCGCGGCCACCGACGAGTACGACCTGGCCACCTTGCTTGCCGACTTCCACAACGAGCACCCACAGGTGGAGATCTCCCTCACCGAGGACACTTCAACACGCATGCTCACCGCGCTGCGTCGCGGCGAACTCGACCTCGCCATCGTCGGCATCACCGACGACGATCCCCCGCCGGGCACCAGCCTCCAAGTCGTGATCGACACTCCACTGGTCGCCGCCATGACCCCGGAGGACCCCCTGCTCCTCCCCACCGGCCGCACAGCGCTCCCACTGGCCGCGCTCGCCGACCGCCGACTCATCAGCCTGCCACGCGGCACCGGCATACGCGGCGCACTCGAACGCGCCTGCCGACAGGCCGGTTTCCAGCCACGCATCGCCTTCGAGGCCGCCGCGCCGGGCCTGCTGACACGCTTCGCCGCCTGTGGCCTCGGGGTTGCCATCCTCCCGGAGGTTCCGTCCGAAGCCGCAGCCGCTCTGGGCCTTCGCACCCTTCCCCTGGCCTCCCCCCGCCTCCGCGGCCGGATCGCTCTCGCTTGGCCGACGGACGGCCCCACCACTCCGGCGGCAAAGGCCCTCCTCATCCGCATGCAAAAGGCCTTCCCACCGGCCAAACCCTCGTAGGGGGAGGAACATGGCCAGACCACCCCTGCATTCAGTAAGTCGGCGGCGCTGCATGCGCGGGGTGGCGACGTGTGGTCGTCCGCCGTCACCGAGCGCGAGGCCGGCATTTCCGAGGTACGACGGTTCCCGGCGACGCTGTCGGGCGGGAGCTACCGGGCCCGTACGAGCGTCCGGTCGGGTGGTGGAGTCGACGCTCGTGGGCTTTCGGGGCAGGCGGTGACGATCTCGCCGACGGCGGGGCCCGGTCAGTGGTTGCGTGACGACGGTGAAGTGCTCGGGGCCGGGCAGCCCTTTCCGGGCGATGGCGAGCCGGACCTCGCGGGTGGCGGAGGGCAGGGCAGAGCATGAGGTTGTTGACGCCTGAGCAGGTCTTCACTTCGCCATAGCGATGAGTGCTGGAAGATCGCGGTGCGCCTGGACGTTGCCTCCAGGTATGAAGATCAGTGAGGCTTCCAGAGTCAGCGGCGTGAGTGCGCGATCGTTGCGGCACTACGAGGATGAGGGCTTGATCGTCCCTGGTCGTTGCAGCAACGGGTTCCGCGACTACTGTCAGTCCACCATCGACCGGGTGCTCGTCATCCGCTCGCTGCTGGAGTCCGGGCTGCCCGTGCGGTTGATCAGGGAATTTCTGCCCAGCCTCACTGACGAGCCTGGTGTCGGCACGGATGTGGTGTGCGCGGAGTTCCTGCACGAGGTGCAGAGATATCGCGATCGGCTCGCTGCGCGTATAGCCGTTCTCAGCGCTCAACAGGCGGCACTCGACGCCTACCTGGAGAAGCCCGCCGTACTGATCTCTGACCGCCGCTTGACCTTGACGTAAGTGTGAGACTCCTACGTTCCGTACATGGAGATCAACAAGCAGCACGATGTTGAGCAGACGGTACGAGCACTGGTCCAGCGGTCACATGGGGGGCCGAAGGCCCTGACCCTGCCGCAGGAGTTGGGGTTCGGTTCTGGTCCCACGTGCTGGCGGCGGCTGGCCGAGTGGCAGGAGGCCGGGGTGTGGGAGGAGCTCCAGCGGGTGCTGCTGGGCCGGTTGCGGGCGGCGGACCGCCTGGACTTCTCCCGCGTCACCGTCGATGCCTCGCATGTGCCGGCGAAGCGGGGGCGTAGCAGCCCAAAAGTCGGTCCGAGTCCGGTTGACCGTGCGCGGCCGGGCTCGAAGCATCACGTGCT
>NZ_DF968384.1:0-629 GCF_001270025.1 Streptomyces azureus
GTGGGTGATGAGGTAGCAGGCGAGTTTGCGGAGCGCCTCGTGGATGTCGGCCCGCCTTTCCCAGCGCACCCGGAGACGTGGGAAGCCGTGCGGCCAGGCGAACGTGCGCTCTACCACCCAGCGGTAGACACCCAGTCCGCTGCCGTGGGGGTGTGCCGCGGCGGGCGATGACGGGCAGGGTACGGCGGGCACGAACCTTGTCGCGGTGGATGTCGTGGTCGTATCCGCGGTCGGCGAACAGTGAGTCAGGCTTGCGGCGGGGACGGCCGACCCGGCCCGGACTGGCGGGATGGCGTCGAGTAGCGGCAGCAGCTGGGTAACGTCGTTGCGGTTGCCTCCGGTGAGGATGACCGCGAGCGGAGTGCCGCGCCCGTCGGTGATCAGATGGTGTTTGGAGCCGGCCTGGCCCCGGTCGACCGGCGACGGGCCTGTGTGGATCCCCTCTTTCAGCGCTCGCACGTGGCTGGAGTCGACAACGCGGCGCGACCAGTCGAGCCGCGACGCGACATCGAGCCCGGCAAGTAGTGCCTCATGCAGTCGTTGCCAGACTCCGGCCTCATTCCAGTCTCGTAGTCGTCTCCAACAGGTCATGCCCGACCCGAAGCCCATCTCGGTGGCCAGGTACTCCC
>NZ_DF968385.1:0-13049 GCF_001270025.1 Streptomyces azureus
CCAGTCTCGTAGTCGTCTCCAACAGGTCATGCCCGACCCGAAGCCCATCTCGGTGGCCAGGTACTCCCACTGAATGCCGGTGTGCAGCACGTACAGGATGCCGCAGAGAACCTTCCGGTCCGGCACGGGCTTGCGTCCCGGATACCGGAACCGCCGTTGCTTGCAAGGGAGCAGCGGTCCGATCCGCTCCCACAGCTCACCCGACACGATCCATGGTGAAGCCCCCATGTGATCAGAATGCTCAGCCCGCCCTGCGGACACCACAGCCAGGGTCAAGGCGCCTCACTGCGTTGGCCGTTGATAGCCAGAACGCGACATCACCCGTGAAGGGCAAGGGTGCAGTCGCAGATCTGCCAGCCACCTCTCGATGAGACCTGCTGAACTGATCACGAAACGCGCTGCCTTTCACAGGACGGAACGCCATGCCGGCAACCACCACAGCTTCAGTCAACGGCAAACTCTTACCCCCTCGGTCCCCGCTGATGGGGTGGCTGGCCGTCGTCTCGGTGATGCTGGGGATCTTCGCCATCGTCACCACAGAGATCCTGCCGATCGGTCTGCTGACCTCGATCGGATCCAGTTTCACCGTCTCGGACGGGATGGCTGGACTGATGATGACCATGCCGGGCTTCCTGGCGGCGATCGCCGCTCCACTGGTCACCGTGGCCACGGCACGCTTCGACCGCCGACTGATGCTGTGCGTCTTCATGCTCTTGCTGGCACTGGCGAACTTTCTTGCCGCCGCGGCACCCGACTACTGGCTCGTACTGACCTCCCGGATCATGGTCGGGATCACGATTGGCGGCTTCTGGTCGATCGGAGCCGGGTTGGCGGAACGACTGGTGCCGCCGGCCTCGGTCGGCAGGGCAACTGCTGTGATCTTCTCTGCCGTCCCGCTGGGATCCGTCCTCGGCGTGCCGGCGGGCACCCTCATCGGAGATCTCGCTGGATGGCGAACGGCCTTCACCGTCATGGGAGCTCTGACGGTCGGCGTACTGACCATGCTGCTCTTGTTCGTCCCACCGCTTCCTCCGGTCCGGGCCACACGGCTGGGCGTCCTGGCCGGCATGCTCCGCAGCGTCAACACTCGCTTCGCACTCCTGCTGACGTTCCTTGTTGTGCTGGCTCACTTCGGCACCTACACCTACGTGACACCATTTTTGGAACAGGTCACCCACGCCAGCGGTGGTCTGATCACTGCATTCCTGCTGCTCTATGGTGCCGCTGGCATCCTCGGCAACTTCCTGGGCGGCGCCTGGGTGGCCCGGTATCCGCGGAGCGTCTTCGGGCTCGCGGCCGCCCTGATCGCCACGGTGACTCTCCTGCTTCCAGCGTTGGGCCGCTGGGAGACCGGCGCAGTGATGCTGCTGATCGTGTGGGGCATCGCGTATGGCGCCGTACCAGTCGCGTCGCAGACCTGGTTCTCCAAGGCGGCACCGCACGCCCCGGAAGCGGCATCCGTCCTGTTCACCGCCTCCTTTCAGGCAACGATCTCGATTGGTGCACTCGTAGGGGGAGCCATCCTGGACCGCACCTCTCCGTCCGCGCTCATGTTGCTAGGCGGTTGCACCGCAGTACTCATGGTCCTGGCAGTAGGGGAACGCCTCGTCGGGCCGGACTGCAACGAGCGGTCCTGAACACACGGAGATTCGTCCATGGATGCTTCTGTCGACCGCTTAGCGCATGGCCCTCGACCTGGCTTCCGCTCGGTCAGCCACTGACCACTCGGCTCATTGTGTTAGCCGTTGTTACACCTCAGATGCCGAAGGTCAGACAGCGTTTCCCGACTGGCTGGACTGTGCAACTACCACCGACCCCACAGCGGAATCAGCGGTCACACCCCAGCCAGCCGCGTCACCAACCTGTCCGGACCACCCACCTAACGACCTCGTGCACGGTTGGCCGTGGCTCGTCGCTCAGGTGGCTCGTTGAACCGTGCATGGTGAGGGCTGGGGCGCGTGAGTTGATCGTGGCGGAGTACCGGGTCACTGGGCTGTCGCCGGACGTGATCGCAGAACTCATCGCTGAGGTGGGGCCGTTGTGGCACGAGCAGCATCAGGCTCGGCTCACGGCTCGGCCACGGCGGCGGGCTGTAGGAGCCGGAGCGAAGCACAAGTTCGTCTTCGTCGACCGGCTGCTGGCCACGTTGGTGAGTCTGCGCCATGGCACCACTCATGACGTGCTGGCCTGCTGGTTCGGCGTGGACCGCTCCACTATCACGCGCGCCATCGGCGAGGTGCGTCCTCTGCTCGCGCAGCGGGGCTGCACCGTCGCCCCTGGCATCCGCCTGTGCACTCTCGCCGAGGTCATCGAGCACCTGGGTGCCGACGGCCGGACCGGGATCATCGATGGCACGGAGGTCCGTGTGCGGCGCCCGGCCGCAGGCCGCAAGGACCGCGACAAATTCGTCTCCGGCAAGACCAAACAGAACGCCGTGAAGGCCATGGTCCTCACGGACGCCGAAGGGCGGCTGCTGTACTGCAGCCCGGTCCGGCCAGGCAGTTGCGCCGACATCACCCAGGCCCGCCAGCTCGGACTGGTCAAGCTCCTGGCCGACGGCCCGTTCATGGAGATCCTTGCGGACGCCGGCTATCAGGGCATGGGCGCGCAGACCGGCGGACGGGTGGTCACACCACCACACCGCAAGTTCAAGAAGAACGCTCCCGCCTGGTACGAGGCGCGGCACGAACTCCAGCGCGAAGCGCACTCGTCACGGCGTATCCGCGTCGAGCATGGCATCGCGCACTTGAAGAACTGGCGGGCTCTTGCCCGCCATCTTGGCCGTCGCGAGCACATGAGCGACATCATCCAAGCCGTCGCTGGACTGCTCTCACAGCAGCAGAATGCCGCTCTATCCCGCGGCGTTCGAGCGTGACCACTGTCAGGACAGCAACTCTCGACGAGCCACGGCCAACCGTGCACGAGGTCGTAAGGGCTGTCCCGTAAAGATCAAACTGACCACCTCAAGCCCTGAGGGCCGCTGCCGATGCATCCGATGTTGTGCGCCAGCACGAGCCCTACAGGTTCGGCGGTATCTCCGGTGCGGGCAGGTCCAGAGCACGGCCGAGGGCGGCGGTGACAGGGGTGGCGTAATCACGTAGGTGCAGGGCGGCCCAAGCGGCGGCTAGATGGAGGAAGTCGATCAGGTCGCGCTCTGCGCCAGCAAGCAGGCGACGCAGGTAGCTGATCGATACGCGCCGAATCGGGCAAAGCCCCCGGACTCCCGTCGTCGGCCCAGCATGCAGAGGAGTGGTCAGGGCTTCGTGACCGTGGTCTTCTTGGGCTGGCGGAGGACGGTCCTGGTCTTGTCGAGGTGCCCGTACACCGTCGAACTGGGCAGGCCCCGAAGAGGTCGGCGATCTACTGGACGGTCTTCTCGCAGGCGTCGTGCAACGGCCGTCTCATCCTCCTCGCGGACGCTGCCCCTTGACTACGGGCCTGAGCTGATCACCGGCGTCGGCTGTTCACCGGCGGCGGGCACTGAGCACGGCCAGCGCGGCCGCGGCGCACAGGAACATGGTGGCGCCCATGACGACCGCGTTCACGTGGCCGGTCAGGCTCATGGCGGAGGAGGCGGCGCCGCCGACGAGGAACTGCAGCAGTCCCTGCAGGGAGGAGGCCGCGCCGGCGGCGGAACCGTGGCGGGTCAGCGCGAGGGACGTCGCGTTGGCGAAAACGATGCCGAGCATGGACACCACTGTGAACAGGCATGTCAGCAGCATGGGCAGGGGAAGGCGGAGCGCGGCGCAGGCCAGCACGCCCAGTCCGCCGAGGGTGGCGACCGTCAGGCTGATGCGCAGGAGAGTGTGCTCGTCGGCGGCACGGCCGACGAGCAGGCTGTTGGCCTGCCCGAACAGCACGATGCCCAGGCCGTTGGCGCCGAAAACGAGGCTGAACTGCTGGGGGGTCAGCCGATAGCCGTCCTGCAGGACGAACGACGAGCCGGAGATGTAGGCGAACACGGCGGCGAACATCAACGCTGCGGCGAGCACGTAGCGCAGGTAGTGCCAGTCGGTGGCCAATGCGCGGAAGGTTCGCAGGGTACCGGTCAGACGAGCGGGCTGCCGGCGCCCGGCGGGCAGCGACTCGGGCAGCGTGAAGACAACCGCCAGCAACAGGGCGGCGCCGAGCGCGGCGAGGACGACGAACATGGCCCGCCACGTCGCGACGGTCAGGAGTTGGCCGCCGATGACGGGGGCCACGATCGGCGCCACGCCGTTGACCAGCATGAGGGTGGAGAAAAACCGGGTCATGGCGGTGCCGTCGAACAGGTCCCGCACGATGGCCCGGGCCAGCACCGTGGCCGCCGCCGCGCCGAGCGATTGCAGGATGCGCCCGCCGACCAACCATCCGACGTCCGGCGCCATCGCGCACCACAACGACCCGGCCACGTACAGCGCCATCCCGATCAGCAGAGGCCGGCGTCGGCCCCACATGTCCGACAACGGACCGACGATCACCTGGCCGATGGCGAGTCCGATGACGAACACCGTCAGGGTCAGCTGGACTAGCGGCATGCTGGTCTGCAGCTCGTGGGCCATGCCCGGCATCGCCGGGAGGTACATGTCGATCGTGAGCGCCCCGAACGCGCTCAGGGAGCCGAGCGCCAGCGCCAGCCGGGCTCGGCGTCCCGGACTCATCGGTTCTGGGGCACCTGCGTCGCAAGCCGCCGCGGCCACGTGCCGATCTTCCGCACCTCTAATAGTTATGTCCATATAATTATGATGCCATAATCCATTAGGATGGGTCCATGCCCTACCACAAGGACAACGCCGCCGAGGCCGCCGACGGCCCGCTCGCCGATCTGGCCGACCTCATCCTCAACGTGGGCCGGCTGGTGCGCGCGCGTACTCCAGAGGGCAGCGAACTGGTTCCGCTCACCGAGACCGAACGGCAGATCATGCGTGTCGTGGACCTGTATCCGGGGGCCGCGCCCAGCGAGATCGCCCGCCGCACCCGGCTGCAACGGACGAACGTCAGCACGGCGCTGCGCAGCCTTGAGGACAAGGGCATGATCTCCCGCACCGCGACCACCGGCCGGGGGATCGCCGTACGCCCGACCGACCGTGCCGCCGACAACCTGCGTATGCTGCGTGCCGCCTGGGCGCGGGAACTCGCCGGCATCCTGGGCAACGACATCGACACGGTCCAACAGTGCACCGGCCTGCTCAGCCGCCTGGAACAACGCTTCACCGCCGACGACTCGATCGAGCGTGATCCTCAATGAACGGATCGGCTCACGAGCAACCACCCCGAGCGCCCCGCCGCCCGCGTCCCTGCACGGCGCCCCAACTCGGCGGTGGTGCCTGCGGCTTCGCCAGCGCGGCGGGGGCGCCGACCTACTGAAGCCGTTTGAGCCGGTTGCGGACGAGGGCCTCGAGCCGGTCGAGGGCGACCACTGCGAGGTTGGCCAGACTGCGCTTGGCGTGCGCCCATACCCCCTCGACGGGGTTGAGGTCAGGCGAGTAGGCGGGCAGCAGGAAAACCGACAGCCATTCACGCTCGGCGATCGGCTCACGCATGGCGTGGGACACGTGGGTGTTCAGACGGTCCCAGACGAGCACGATCGGTGCCTTGACGAGCTGGTGGACACCGTCGATCAGCGCGATGACGTCGCGCTCTCCCATGCTGCGACGCTTGCCTTTGCCCGAGGGGTGGGTGCGCAGGCGGTGGCACAGCCGTGTCCGGGAGCCGGGCCGCATGGCGATGAGCCCGGCCACGGACAGCCGGCCCGAACGTCGTCCGCTCACCGTCACCTGCGGAGTCACTCCGCGTCGGCCCCAGGTGCGTCCTCTGGGCGGCCGTCGGGTGAAGCCTGCCTCGTCCTCGAAGCAGATGTATCCACCCGAGGCCGCCCGGGCTCTTTACCTCCGCCCAGGTCGCCTCCTTCCACGCGGTGACGGCCTGCTCGTCGCGCTCGGCGACCCGCCGCGCGGGGACCTGCGGGCTGAAGCCGAGCCGGTACATCAGCCTCGTCGCCCCGGAGACGCTGTAGGAGACGTGGAACTTCCTGCCGATCAGCGTGGCCACCCTCGCCGCAGTCCACACCTGGTCCTCCACCCAGCCGTGCGCGGCCGACCCCTGCTCGAGGTACGCAGCCAGCTTCTCCAGGCAACGCGGGGACAGACGGCATCGGGATCCGCTCGGGCCCCGGGAGGCCAAAGCCTGAGCACCGCCGTCCCGCCACAACTGATGCCATCAATATGCCGACTTCAGGCTCACCCTCAGGCGCCGCGCCACCTCCGACGGCTTGATCCGCTGCTCGAACAACTCGGCCGCCTGCATGCGTACCGACTCCCGGCGCCGCCGTCCCGCAGTGGTCAGCCCGCCCCCGCATACCTCACACACCACGGGATACGGCCACACACCGAGCCCATCGGGGAACTGCGCGAAAGTTCACCCTGACGAGCCAAAGTCAGTAGTGGAGTACCGGTAGCTCTTGGACCGCTCAGCCACTGAGTGGTCACGGGTGGGCACCAGAGTGCCGTCCACGATAAGAACCGTGTCCTTGCGGAACTGTTGCCGCAGGTCCAGGGCCAGGAACGGGCTCATGTCGTCGATCACCCGGTCGGCCGTTGACTTCGAGACACCGAACAGAGGTGCAAGCTGCCGCATCGTCAAGTTGGTGCGCCAATAGGCGACGACCAGGAGCAGGCGGTCCTCAAAACTCAGGCGCCACGGGCGGCCCCGGTGTGTGCCATGAGCGCCTCGCCGACGCAGAACCGCCACGAGCTTGCCGAACTGCCGGGGCGTAAGGCCGCTGAACGGGCCCATCCAGGACAGCTCGGACGCCGTGATCACACCTGCCACGCTGGCTTGGTTCTCCGGCTACCCAGCTGAACTGGTAGTGGTTGACTTGGCGACCTTGAGGCTGGTGTCGGTGAGGGGCTGCTCGACTTGTGTCATGACAGTTCGCTCCTTTCGTGTCGTTTACCGGTGTCTATGCGGCTTTGAGGACTGCTGCCAGCGCGTTTCGATCTTGTGGCGTCGCCGAGTCCTTCGAGCTGTTCGAACTGCGCGTCCAGGGAGGAGGCGGCGAATTCCTCCTTGCCCATGGCCCGGGCCTCTTCGCGGCGCACCTTGTACTCGAACCGGCTGATTTTCGCTTGTCGGATCGAGTACGCCGATGCCCTTGACGGCGTCGAGCATGCGGTTTTGCGCCTCAGCGGACTTGGTACTCCAGCCGTAGGTCGTGATCTTCTGATGTGACTCAACGCTTCTGTTGGCGGGTGAGCGCTCGAGATGGTGAGCTGTGCCTTCTGACTGGCAGGGCCTGCAGGTGAGCCGCGACACGGTAGTTGGAACCTGGCCACGGGAGCTGGAACCAGCGTCGGGGCGGCAGGCGGGGGCTGGATTCTGCCATCACACTCTCAGACGGAGCTGCGGGCCTCTTCGTAATCCGGCTCCGGTATCGGACCCTTCTTCTTTCCGACAGCAGGCAAGGTAATCAGCAGCACAGCTGCTCCGAGGAGTGCGATGACCGCGATCCAGCCCGCGCCTACGTGCATGGCATGGATAAACGCATTATCAGCAGCCTGAGTAAGAGTGGGCCGGTGGATAGCGGTGGCGACGTGGCGGGCCTGTTCGGCGGAAACTCGCGCCTGATCCTGCACCGGACCGGGTGCACCCTCCAGCGAAGGTTCGATCGCACGTCGGTACTCGATCGACATGATCGTGCCGCCTACTGCGATTCCGATCACACTGCCGGTTTGTCGCACGGTGTTGGTGACGGCCGATCCTGCACCGGCCTGTTCCAACGGCAGGTCGCTGATCAATACGGCCGTAACGGGGCCGATCACCATGCCGATCGAGAGCCCCTGTATCAACAACAAGCTCTCGATCCAGACGAGTGGAGTTTGGAGTCCGAGGAAGCCGTACCCGCCCATGGTCAGCGCAGCCACGGTTAGCGCCGGCACGGTGACAAGGCGTAGCGGCAGGCGACGAACCAGGCGCGAGGCAAGGGGCGCCCCCGCGAGCGCGCCGAGTGCGGTCGGGATATTGGCCAAACCCGCCTTCATCGGCGAAAATCCGAGCGCACCTTGCAGGTAGAACGCGTTATAGAAGGTGATGGCGGCCACACCGAAGAGCAGCAATCCGAGCGCCACATTGCCGCCACCGAATGTGCGTTGCGCGAACAGTCGCGGATCAAAGCTGGGCACCTTGAGGCACAGTTCGACGAATACGAAAACGGCCAGCAGAACCAGACCGACAACGATCGGCGCCCAGACGTCGGTACGACTCCACACCGCCACCTGCCCCGCCCGGATCAGCCCGTAGGCCAACGCCACGAGCCCACTGATCGACAGCAACATTCCAGCGGGGTCCAGTGGTCGCGGAGTGGGGCTGCGGAAATTCGGAACCAGCACGGCAAGCCCGACCAACGCCAATGCCGCGACCGGAACATTGATCAGAAAGACCGAGCCCCACCAGAAATGATCGAGCAGGAATCCCGCCAGCACCGGGCCGGCAGCCATTCCGACACCGGCCGACGTCGAGAAAATGCCGATCGCGGCAGCCCGCGCGGGGCCGGTAAAGGTCCACATAAGAATGGCCATCATGGCGGGTGTGATCAGCGCGCTGCCCACCCCCATCGCAGCTCGAGCTGCAATCAGCTGGCCCGCATCGCTTGCGTACGCCGCCCACAGCGAGGACCCGGCGAAGACCACCAACCCACTGGAAAACACAGTCCGATGACCGAACCGATCGCCCAATGCGCCTGCTGTGAACATCAATGTGGCGAAGGCCAGAGTGTACGAACCGGTCGCCCATTGCAGCTGACCTGGGTTGGCCCCCAGCCCACGGACCGGGTCTGCAAGGGTCTCCAGCGTAGTACTCAGGACGGTATTTTCTATCCAAATCAGCAGTGAACACAACATAAGAATAGCGAGAATCAACTGCTGCCTGGACTTCGGCAACGTTGGAGGCGCGGTCATGAACACCTTCAATATCGATCGGCGGGAACCTGAACGACTGGACCATAAGCAAACTCCACGACGCCGTCAAGCTTAGAGATTCTTGTCAATACTGTTGCGGCCGAACGGACTGTATGCCCTCTGCCGGATTTGCGGGCTGGACAATTTTGTGCCCTCTGGCGGATTTGCGAGTTGAAGGATTCCATGACTTCTGGAGGGTTGCGACTGAGCGGATTTCATGCACTCCAGTGAGCTGTCGCACCGCGCACTGCGACCCCAGCTCGGTGCCCACGCCAAACCGCAGCTCCTGCCCGCCCAGGACTGCCGGAACACTGGCACTACCTGACGCTTTACCGAGCACCATTTCTGCGTCACTCACCATGGTCTTCAGAACTCAGAGGTTGTCTCACGTGGCAAGTTTCGCGAGCTTCTTGTAGCAGGTCAGGGCGGCGGTCATGGCCAGGCTTCGGCTCTGCCAGTCGTTGCGGACCACGTACGGGATCTTGAGACCACGAGCAGCCCATGGCAGGCTCATGTCGCATGACCGATGAATTCGCGAAAGACAACCTGTACGGGAGACTGCGGCGGGACCGCGAGGCGCTGCTCTGGAAACTCGACGGCTTGTCCGAATACGACGCCCGCCGGCCTTTGACAGCGACCGGGACCAACCTCCTCGGCCTGGTCAAACACGTGGCCACCGTCGAGGCCAGGTACTTCGGCGAGGTCTTCGACCGCCCTTCCCCGGAACCGCTGCCCCGGTGGCAGGACTCCAACGGCAGCGATCTGTGGGCGACCGAGGACGAGACCCGCGATCAGATCATCGGGTTCTACCGGCGCACGTGGGAACACTCGGACGCGACGATCAACGAGCTTCCCCTCGACGCCCCCGGCCACGTGCCTTGGTGGCCGGAGTCTTATGCCGACACGAACCTGTTCGCCATCATGGTCCATGTCCTCGGCGAGTCCATCCGGCATGCCGGGCACGCCGATATCCTGCGCGAGGGCCTCGACGGCCGGACCGGGTTGCGCGCCGAACTCGAGAAGCAGATCGACGAGGAAGCCCGCGCAGCCTACTGCGCGAAGATTGAGCAGGCCGCCAGGTCGGCCGCACCAATCAAGGCTTTAGAGGTTGTCTCACGTGACGTGATGTTCGTGCGGCATGCTGCCGGTCGTGGGTGCTGATGCCGGAACACGACCAGCGAATGCGTATAGGTATCCAGGGGGATTGTCCAGATGCGGCTTCACGGGGTCACCGAAGACGCCTTCGCGGACCATGACCGGCAAGACCGTAGTGTCCAGCGCAACCACCTGTCCGGGCCGGTGGATCACCACATGGCCGTTTTTCATGGGCAGTTCAGCGGAGCGGGCATAGCATTGCCGTGCACCACCCGGGCCGAACCACTCCCTCCAGACCCTGCAGAGAGTCCGGTGGCCCGGGACCGATGTCTCGGTGCCGAATGTCTCGCGGACGTACTGATGGATCATGCGCTCCTTCGTGCGCATGGAGACCTTCGCCGCCCGCAGGGTCTCCTCACGGACCGCGAGGACCGCTTCCCGGATCTCCTCCGTCACGCTGGGGTGGCCTCCGCTGCCGGAGCCAGCGGTCGTCCGCGCAGCCGACCAGCCCGAACTGCCGCCGCGCGGTCTCCCAGCGGATCAGGGTGTGGCAGCTGACGGCGTCCAAGCCCAGCCGTTTCGCATGTTGCCGGTCCAGGGCCTGCAACTCGGCGACCTTCGCCCGTCGGCGGCTCGTCAGGGTCGTGCTGTCCGGGTCGTACTCGGGCCTGGGTTCTCCCGGTCCCGGCCGCATCCGATCACCACTACGGAAGCCGGTCGCCACCTCCAGGAGGTGGGCCATCCGGATCTCCGCGATCTCCCGCCTGCCCTTGCCCAGGTCCTCCAGGGCCGTGGTCTGGCGTCCCCGATCCGCACCGGACGCCGATGTCCGCGAGGACGGTTTGCAGCCCGGGTGGTCGACCAGGAACCGCAGGCTCACATGCTGGCGGGCACCGTCGAGTGCCACCAGCTGGACGCGTCCGAGGTGCGGCTCACGACGCTCAACGGTCCATTCGGCCCCGTCGAGCACCAGGCCGACGCCGGAGGAAAGGTCCACTGCCGCCGCAGCGGACCTCATTCGGCCGCCCTCGAAGCCAGGACCACGACCGAGCGGTCCGTCAGCGGTTCGGTCATGCCCACCCCGAGCTGCCGGTGCCAGAGCAGATGCAGCAGCTGGGCCCGGGCCACCGGCTCACACGCCGTCGAGGCGGCCAGCTGCCCGAGCGGCAGTCCCTGCCGGGCCGAGGTGAGCAGGGCAGGACGCAGGCCCAGCGGGGTCGGACAGCTGCCGCCGTTGGGAAGAGAATGCGTCGAGAGCCGCCGGGACATGCTCTCGCCACCGAGCTGCCACCATGTAGTGCCAGCCGCATGCCAGAGCGACCTCCCCCGCCGCCGCGAAGGACTCCCGGTCACTGTCCTTGATCAAGCCTTCGGGACGTACGTCGATCAGCCATTGCCCGAGCGGGTCACGGCAAGGAAGTCCGGAGTGTGGCTCCTGCACTCCCGCGTGTTGTCGAACCGCAGCCTCAGCGGCTTTGAGATCACGTCGATCAAATCTCCCGCGACGTCCAGCGCCAGCAGCAGCCTGGCCTCCTCCAGGCTCTCCGCACCATGAGCCGGCCGGTGCTGACCATGAATTGAGGCCCCGGACGATGGCGCTGTCCTCGCCGCCAGGAGAACCAGCGGACCGGATCGCTGTTCACCACCGGCCCCTGGCCGAGCTCCCGTACCGTCCGGCAGACCCGCTCCTTGCCGGTTCTCCACTCGACCGACCAACGAAGGGGCCTGTCGTCATCCAGCCGCAGACCGGCTCGGCTCGCGTCGACCGACACCGGGACGAGAAGTTCATCCCATCTGGCGAGGTGCGACCAGAGCGGCTCACCCGCCGTTCCGTCAGGGGTACGAACGGCCTTGCCCACGCTCACGCTTCTCATGGCATGAAGGAAAGCGCCCATCACCGAAGAGGACCTTGGATCTTCGGAACTGGCGCCAAGAAGACTGACCACTCACGGTTGATTGCGAGAAGCGTGGCCACTGGGTGCCAACAAGCGTGTCCCACCGACCAGGACCCACCAGCTCATCGAGCTTTACCGGTTCCAACTAACGTGTCCAGGCTCACCTGCAGGCAGGAACTTGCAGGGCCACATCGACACTTGACCTCAACCAAACTTGAGATTTTAGGTTTCTTCCAGAGCCGCAGGAAAACCGACCAGCGGCGCCTTTTCAAGGAGGTTCGCCGTGACCGAGCGCACAGCCCACATCGAGATCCCCGACCGCTACCGCTATGCCGTGATCCCGCACATCATGGTCGACGACGCCGCCGCGGCGATCGATTTTTACCAGCGGGCATTCGGTGCCCGTGAGGACTTCAGGATCGACGCTCCGAGCGGCGGGATTCTGCACGCCGAGATCACTATCGGACGGTCGGCCCTGATGCTGGGAGACGCCAGCGTGGACGAGGCGGAAGCCGCCTCCTTCGCCGCGCCGACCTCGCTCGGCGGAGGTACCTCCGTCACGCTGCATGTCTTCGTGCCGGACGTCGACAGCCTGGCGGAGCGCGCAGAAGCCGCCGGTGCTGAGATCCTCCAGCCGCCGAAGGACATGTTCCACGGTGACCGCACCGTCATCCTCAAGGACCCTTCGGGGCACGTGTGGGTATTTCTGACCCACGTGGAAGACGTCTCGCAGGAAGAGCTTCAACGCCGCCTGGCCGCCGCCGGGTGATCGGACCCCGTGCGCGCGGTGATCTGGACCGAATACCGAGCGCCGCACCTTATGGAACCCGCCAGGTGAACCGCTCGATCACGCCTGGGCTGCTTTCCGCCGGTAGTGGCCGGCCTGGGATCGGGCCCGGTGGTGACGTCGCCAATTCGCCCAACCGAGCCGATGGGCGGCATCGTGGCCGGTCGGACAACGAGGGTGATGCGTGGTGGGCGTGTTCGGCGACGCGCACGACGGCGAGGAAGGCGTGCGCGAGCATGGCGAGGGTGACCCAGCGGGACTAGGAGGTGGCGGGAGTACCTGGCCACCGAGATGGGCTTCGGGTCGGGCATGACCTGTTGGAGACGACTACGAGACTGG
>NZ_DF968386.1:0-10734 GCF_001270025.1 Streptomyces azureus
CCCCGCCACCGGGTCCGGAGCCGACCCCACCCCCGGGCCCCGATCCGGTGCCGGGCCCCGACCCGTCCCCGATCCCGCCGGGGCCGGAACCCGTACCGAACCCCGAGCCGGGCCCGCCACTGTCCTGAACGGCGGCAAGAGAACCGGCAACAGAACCAGCAAGAGAACCGGCAACAGAACGGGGCCGGTGGACAGCCGATGCGGCCGTCCACCGGCCCCGTACCGGTCCTCAGCGCGGAGCGCCTACGCGGAGACCTCCGACCGGTCCCCACCCCACAGCGTGTGGAACGACCCGTCCCGGTCCACCCTCCGGTAGGTGTGCGCACCGAAGTAGTCCCGCTGCCCCTGCGTCAGCGCCGCCGGCAGCCGCTCGGCGCGCAGGGCGTCGTAGTAGGCGAGCGCCGCGGCGAAACCGGGCGTCGGCACGCCCTGGCGGGTCGCGGCGATCAGCACCTCGCGCCAGTCGTCCTGGGCATCCCCGATCTCCTGTGCGAACGTCGCGTCCGACAGCAGGCTCGGCAGATCGGGCCGGGCGTCGTAGGCCGCGCGGATACGGTCCAGGAAGGCCGCGCGGATGATGCAACCGCCCCGCCACAGCGCGGAGACCGCACCGAGGTCGATGTCCCAGCCGTACTCGCCGCGGGCCGCGTCGATCTCGTGGAAGCCCTGCGTGTACGACACGATCTTCGACGCGTACAGCGCCTGCTCCACCCGGTCGGCGAAGGCCCGGGCCTCCGACTCGCTCATCGGCTGCGCCTTCGGTCCGGCCAGCCCGCGCGAGGCCTCCCGCAGCTCCGCGTGGCCCGACAGCGAGCGGGCGAAGACCGCCTCGGCGATGCCGGACACCGGCACACCCAGGTCGAGCGCGATCTGCACGGTCCAGCGGCCGGTGCCCTTCTGCTCGGCCTGGTCGACCACCACGTCCACGAACGGCTTGCCCGTCTCCGCGTCCACGTGCGAGAGCACCTCTGCCGTGATCTCGATCAGGTACGAGTCGAGGCGGCCCTGGTTCCAGGTGCGGAAGATCTCCGCGATCTGTGCGGGGGTGTATCCGGCGACGTCGCGCAGCAGCTGGTAGGCCTCGCCGATGAGCTGCATGTCCGCGTACTCGATGCCGTTGTGCACCATCTTCACGAAGTGCCCGGCACCGTCCGGACCGACGTGCGAGACGCACGGCGAACCGTCGGCGGCCTTCGCCGAGATCTTCTCCAGCATCGGGCCCAGCGAGTCGTACGACTCCTTGGGGCCGCCCGGCATGATGCTCGGTCCGTTGAGCGCGCCCTCCTCGCCGCCGGACACGCCCATGCCGACGAAGTGGATGCCCTGCTCGCGCAGGTCGCGCTCCCGGCGCCGGGTGTCCGCGAAGTGCGCGTTGCCGCCGTCGATGATCATGTCGCCGGGCTCCAGCAGCGGGGCGAACTCCTGGATCACAGCGTCCGTCGGCTCACCGGCCTTCACCATCACGACCAGCCGCCGCGGCCGCTCCAGCGCGGCCACGAACTCCTTGGCGCTCTCGCACGCGACGAACTCCCCCTCACCGCCGAACTCCTCGACCAGGGCGCGCGTACGCGCGGGCGTCCGGTTGTGCACCGCCACCGTGTAGCCGTTGCGGGCGAAGTTGCGGGCGAGGTTGCGGCCCATGACCGCGAGACCCGTGACGCCGATCTGCGCTGTACTGCTCATTCGGTTGGCTCCTAAAGACCTCGGTATCGCTGCTGCGGATGGTGTCCACCAGCATGCCCCCGTCGACCATCCTGACGTGCCGCTACCTCGACCGCACGCGCGGGTCGTACGACGTCGCGCAGGCAGATACGCACAAGAGCCCCCGTCGCACTCACCCGAGGTACGCGTCCCCGCGTGCGCCGCACCCGCGCACCGGGTGCCGTACGCGGTGCACCGCCGTGGCGCACGTCGCGCAACAGGGGCCTCATCCCGGCCATTTGGGCAACCGGGCGGCTGATAGCCGCCTTGTCCTGGCCGGTTCGCAGCGCTTACTTTTGCCCCTCCTGACGCATGTCTAGGGGGGCTCTCGATGGCCGTACGCGGCCGGCATCGCCGGTATCAGCCGAACAGGATCAACCGCGCCTCACTCACCGTCACGGCGGGCGGCGCGGGCATGGCGCTCCCGTTCATGGGCGCCGGCACCGCCCAGGCGGCGGACGTGGCCACCTGGAACAAGGTCGCCGCCTGCGAGTCGAGCAACGACTGGAACATCAACACCGGCAACGGCTTCTACGGCGGACTCCAGTTCACCCAGTCCACCTGGGAGGCGTACGGCGGCCGGGCCTATGCGGCGCGCGCGGACCTGGCCACCAAGGACCAGCAGATCGCCGTCGCCGAGGAGGTGCTCGACGGGCAGGGCCCGGGCGCCTGGCCGACGTGCTCCGTACGGGCCGGACTGACCCGGGGCGGAGCCGAGCCCGACATCCGGCCGGCCGGCGAGAGCACGAGGCAGGACGAGAAGGCAGACCGGAAGCAGAGGCCCAGGACCTCCATCGAGGACGTGCGGCCGCAGTCCACGCCGCAGTCCCGGGCGGGCAGCGCCGAGATGTACACGGTGGTGCGGGGCGACACCCTCTCCGGCATCGCGGAGGAGCGGGAGGTGCGGGGTGGCTGGCGAGGTCTGTACGCCGCCAACCGCTCGGCCATAGGGAGCGATCCGGATCTGATCGTGCCGGGCCAGCGGCTCGCGCTGAGCGGCGAGGGCGCCACGAAGACGCGTCCCGCGCCCGAGCGGACCCCGTCGGCCAAGCCGTCGACGAAGAAGCCGGCATCGCAGCAGCCGGCATCCAAGAAGCCGTCCCCGGACCGCGCCGAGGAGCGTGCCAAGGACCGGTCCAAGGACGAGAGCAAGGAGCGCGCCGCACGGTCCACGGCCATCCGGCAGGGCCTGGTCGCCCCCGTCAGCGCCTCCCTGGGGACGCCCTACCGCAAGGCGGGCTCGTCCTGGTCGAAGGGCTACCACACCGGCGTCGACTTCCCCGTGCCCACGGGCACGTCCGTCAAGTCGGTCGCTTCGGGCAGTGTCGTCAGCGCGGGGTGGGGCGGCTCGTACGGCTACCAGGTGGTGATCCGGCACGGCGACGGCCGCTACAGCCAGTACGCCCACCTGTCGGCGATCTCCGTGCGGGACGGCCAGACGGTGAGCGCGGGCCAGCGCATCGGCCGCTCCGGCTCCACCGGAAACAGCTCGGGCCCGCATCTGCACTTCGAGGTGCGGACGGGGCCCGGGTTCGGCACGGACGTCGACCCCATCGCGTACCTGAGGGCCGGCGGCGTCAGGATCTGATGCGCCTGCGGTGCCGGTCCATCGTGGGCATCGACACGTACGGGATGCCGTAGAAGGCCGCGTAGGAGAGCGGGCGTTCCTCGGAGGACACCGGCGGTTCCCCGCTCTCGTACGTGACGTCCGGGGCGACGCCGGGTTCATCGGCGACGGCGATCCCGGGCACGGGCACGTCCCCTGAGGGGCCCCGGCCCGCTCCGCCGAGGTCACCAGCCCCGACGCCCAGCGCCTTGTGCAGCGCCCCCACGGCGACGGGTGGGGCGCCCACGGTCTCGGCCAGCGCGCCGATGTCGGCAGGGGACCCCAAGGGCTCCGGCGAGACGCCCACCCTCCCGCCCAGGCCACCCACGGGCGACGCGTCCACCGCCTCGGGCAACTCGCCTCCACTCGCGGACAGACCGCCCACGGACCCGGCCAAGTAACCCGCGTGCCCGGACTCCGCACCCACGGCCCCGCTCAAGCCGCCCCCGCGCCCGGCCTCCGCACCCACCGTCTCCAGCAGACCCCGCCCGCTCCCGGCCGGTTCCCCGGCGGGCCCGGGCAGCATCCCCGTCGCCCCGAGGCCCGTGTCCACGGGAACCAGCCCCCTGTCGGCGACCTCCAGCCCCGCCCCCTCGCTCTCCGGGTGGGCGTGTGTGAGCCGCTCCGTCGTCAGCAGGATCAGGCCGCCCGCCGCCACCACGCCGCAGCTCAGGGCGAGCGCCGTGCCCGTCGCGCCGTAGCGGAAGGTTTCGCCGAACATCGTGATGCCGACCGCGGCCGCCACCACCGGGTTCACGACCGTCAGCGTGGCCAGCGGTGCGGCGAGTCCGGCGCCCCGGTAGGAGGCCTGCGACAGCAGCATGCCCGCCGTGGCGAGGACGCCGATCACGGCGAGGGACGGCACGTCCGCCACCGACACACCGCCGGTCCAGTCGACCGCCACGGTCTTGGTGAACACCGAGGACATGCCGAACGCGATACCGGAGGCGGTCGCCAGCAGCATGCTGCGCACCGCCGGGTGCCGGTGCGCGGCCCGGCCGGCGATCATCAGCGCCACGACCACACCCGCGGTGACCACGGCCACGGCCACCCGCTCCGCCGCGTCCAGAGACTGCGCGTCGGACGCGGCGACCAGGGACAGCAGTCCGGCGAGCCCCACCGTCGCCATGATCGCGCCCCGCCACGCCGTGGCGCCCGCCTTGCGGCCGACGAACAGCGCCGCCATCGGCAGGGCCACCACGATGGTCAGCGCGCCGAGCGGCTGCACCAGGCTGAGCGGGCCGTACGCCAGCGCCACCACGTGCAGCAGTCCGCCGAGGCCGTTGAGCGCGACCGCCGCCCACCAGCCCGGCCGGCGCAGCGGCGCGTACTGCTCGTCCGGCGACGACACCGCGACCCGCTCCTGCACGATCGCCCCGCCCGCGTAGGCGAACGCGGAGACGAGGGAAAGCAGGACGGACAACGCGAGGGCGCTCATCGGCTGCTCCTCTGCGTCAGGCGGGGGCGCTCAGCCCGGCGCGGCGAAAGGTCGGCTTTCATGACCAACACCCTGCCGTGTCCAGGTCTTCCCGTCGTCGTCCCTGAGCACTCATTGGGTCCTACTGCCGATGGAGTACGAGGGGACACCCATCATCCCCAGGGTGGGCGTCCCGGTCGGGGGTCACCGGGTCGCATCCCTTAGGGGCCTTGGTACTACTGCTCTTCGTGGACCTTGACCCCGACCTTGCCGCGCTCCGCCCGCTCGGCGGCTACTTCGTGCTGCGCACCGGGGGAGCGGCGGCCGGGCCTCTTCCCACTCTCGCACAGGCCTACGCCGTCGAGTCACCGGATGTATGCGGAAATCCCCTGATTTTACGTGTCGGAAAAGTTGCGACCGCCCTGCGCACCCCGGAGTTGCGCGTCGCGGCGTCCGTGGCCCACCTGGGGCTGGCGGCCCGCCTCTGGTCCGTGGCGCTCGGCTGTGCCGCGCTCTACGGCCGTGTCCCCGACCTTGACGCCCGGCTGCTGCGCTGGGACGCCGACGCCGGTGCCCCCGACGACCTGTGGCTCTCGGACGTAGAGCCGCTCCCCGGGGACGCGCCGACCGTCGCGGACGTCGTCCTGCGCGGCCACCTCGACCCCCTCTCGGCGGCCCTGCGCGCCCACCACCGCCTCGCCCCGGGCCTGCTACGGGGCAACGCCGCCTCCGCGCTGGCGGGCGCCGCCCGGGAACTCGACCGCTGGGCCCGGCGGCACGGCCGTACGGACACCGCCGCCCGGGCCCGTTCCCTGGCCGCGGAACTCCTCGCGCACCCCCTGCTGGCCGGCGCCGGAACCCTCACCGGAACCGTCTTCCGGCGCCGCAGCTGCTGTCTGTACTACCGCGTGCCCGGCGGGGGCCTTTGTGGTGACTGTTGCTTCACACGGCCGCCCCGCTCTTCCCCACAGGCCCCATCTGGGTGACCATGAAAGGGAACGGCCGCTGAGAGCAGGGAGTTGCGGGTGCGAGTGGGACTGCTGACCCGGGAGTACCCGCCGGATGTGTACGGCGGTGCGGGTGTCCACGTGGAGTTCCTCGCCCGGGAACTCCGGCCTCTGGTCGACCTGGACGTGCACTGCTGGGGCGAGGGCCGCGCCGACGGCGTGCGGCGCCACCGGCCCTGGTCCACGCTCGACGGCGCCAACGACGCGCTGCGCACCTTCTCCGTCGACCTGGCCATGGCCGCCGCCCTGGAAGGCCGCGAGCTGGTCCACTCCCACACCTGGTACGCCAACCTCGGCGGTCACCTCGCCAAGATGCTCTACGGCATCCCGCACGTCATGACCGCCCACTCCCTGGAGCCGCTGCGCCCCTGGAAGGCCGAGCAGCTCGGCGGCGGCTACGAGCTGTCGAGCTGGGCCGAGCGCACCGCGATCGAGGCCGCCGACGCGGTGGTCGCCGTGTCGGGCGCCATGCGCGAGGACATCCTCGGCTGCTACCCGGCCCTGGACCCGGACAGGGTCCACGTCATCCACAACGGCATCGACACGAGCCTGTACCGGCCCGACCACGGCACGGACGCCCTGGACCGGATCGGCCTCGACCGCTCCCGTCCGTACGTGCTGTTCGTCGGCCGCATCACCCGCCAGAAGGGCGTGCCCCACCTGCTGCGGGCGGTGCGCGACATCGACCCGGCCGCGCAGGTCGTGCTGTGCGCGGGCGCGCCCGACACGCCGGAGATCGACCAGGAGTTCCGCGAACTGTTCGGGGAGCTGAGCCGGGTCCGCGACGGCGTCTTCTGGATCCCGAAGATGCTGCCGCGCCCGGAGGTGATCCAGCTCCTCACGCACGCCGCCCTGTTCGTCTGCCCCTCGGTGTACGAACCGCTCGGCATCGTGAACCTGGAGGCGATGGCCTGCGGCACACCTGTGGTGGCCTCGGCGGTCGGCGGGATCCCCGAGGTCGTGGACGACGGCAGGACGGGCCTGCTGGTCCCGGCCGGGGACGGCTTCGAGGCGGGACTCGCCCGGGCCATGGACTCCGTCCTGGGCGACCCGGAGGCCGCCCGGCGGATGGGCGAGGCCGGGCGGGAACGCGCGGTCGGCGAGTTCGGCTGGGACGCGGTGGCCCGCCGCACGGTACGGCTCTACGAGGAGATCCTGAAACAGGCTTAGTACGAGCTGCTCAGGGGCAGGCATCGGGAAATCTGCGTGAGGGGAGCGGCCATGCGTCGTGGTGGTCCTTCGGTCCTGGGAATCGTGCTGGCGGGCGGAGAGGGCAAGCGTCTGATGCCCCTGACCGCGGACCGGGCGAAACCCGCGGTGACCTTCGGCGGTACGTACCGCCTGGTCGACTTCGTCCTGTCCAACCTGGTGAACGCCGACGTGCTGCGCATCTGCGTCCTGACGCAGTACAAGTCGCACTCGCTGGACCGGCACATCACCACCACTTGGCGGATGTCCAGCCTGCTCGGCAACTACGTCACGCCCGTGCCCGCCCAGCAGCGCCTCGGCCCCCGCTGGTACCTGGGCAGCGCCGACGCGATCCTCCAGTCGCTGAACCTGATCTACGACGAGCGCCCCGAGTACGTCGCCGTCTTCGGCGCCGACCACGTCTACCGCATGGACCCCCGCCAGATGCTCACCCAGCACATCGACAGCGGTGCGGGCGTCACGGTGGCCGGGATCCGGGTGCCGCGCACCGAGTCCTCGGCGTTCGGCGTGATCACGCCGGGCTCGGACGGCCAGACGGTGGAGCGCTTCCTGGAGAAGCCGACGGACCCGCCCGGCCTGGCCGACGACCCCGAGATGGTCTTCGCCTCGATGGGCAACTACATCTTCACCACGAAGGCCCTCATCGAGGCGCTCCAGCGGGACTCGGAGGACGAGCACTCCGTGCACGACATGGGCGGCTCGATCCTGCCCCAGCTCACCGACCGGGGCGAGGCCGCGCTGTACGACTTCAGCGCCAACCACGTGCCCGGCGAGACCACCCGCGACCAGGGCTACTGGCGGGACGTCGGCACGCTGGACGCCTACTACGAGGCCCACATGGACCTGATCGCCGAGCGCCCTGCCTTCAACCTGTACAACCGCAGCTGGCCCATCTACACGCACTCGTACCAGCTCTCGCCGGCCCGCTTCAACGCAGGCGGCATCGCCAGCGAGTCCATCATCAGCGCCGGCTGCCTGATCCGCGGGCAGGTCACGCGGTCCGTGCTGTCGCCGGGTGTGGTGGTCGACCCGGGGGCCGTCGTGCAGGGGTCCGTGCTGCACGACAACGTCCACATCGGCCGGGGCGCGGTGGTGCGCGGCGCCGTGCTCGACAAGAACGTCGAGGTGCCGCCGGGCGCGACGATCGGCGTCAACCCGGAGCGTGACGCGGAGCTGTACACGGTGTCCAAGGGCGGCGTCATCGCCCTCGGGAAGGGGCAGCTGGTCACCTGACGAGGAGCGGACGGGGGACTTTGTCCTGCCTCTGGACGAAGAACGGACTCCGTGTTGTCATGCGAACTCCTGTCCATGACAACGTTGTTATGGAGGTTCCGTGCGTACCAGACGCCTCAGGACCCGACTCGCGTTACTTCTCGCCGCGCTCCTTGCCCTCACCGGCCTGACCGCGGCACCCGCTCTCGCCGACGACCCGGCCGAGATCCACGGCCTCAAGGGCGAGTACTACACGCACTCCGCCCCCGGCGACGGCCAGTCCGGACTGAACCTCGGCGCCGACGGCGGCACCGGCGACATCATGGACGAGCACGGCTACCCGAGCCCGGCCCTGCCGCCCCGCCCCGACGGGAAGCGCGCCCTGGTCGGCGGCGAGTACGGCGGCCTCGGTCTCGCCGTGCCCGGCCATGCCTGGTCGGTGCAGCAGTCGTACGTCGACGTCGACCCGGCCACCTGCACGGACGACTACCTGGCGAAGCTGGACGAGGTCCGGGCCCTGGTCTGCCGGGGCAGCAACGGAGCCGTGTACACCCAGATCGCGGACGTCGAGGGCGAGCTGAACGGCTTCCTGACGTACGACCGGGCCGTGCTGAAGCCGGACACGGCCAGGCTGAAGACGGCGCACCAGGAGCTGATCCATGACGCCTCCCGGGTGACTCCCACCGGGTGCCCGGCGCCGCGTCCTGTGCTGAACTGACCTCACATGCACCATAAGTCCCGCCCCTCTCATCGGGGCGGGACTTAATGTGCTGTTAACTGTACGTAGCCTGATCGTACTTGACCGTAATCGCCCGGGGGCGATTGACTGCTGACCTACCCGTCGTCGACGCGAGGCAAGCCCTTGACTGCTGACCTGCTCGCTCCTCTCGACCTGGCGTTCTGGAACATCGAGTCCGCGGACCACCCGATGCACCTCGGCGCGCTCGGGATCTTCTCGGCCCACTCGCCCGCCGCCGGCGCCCACGCGGCCGACCTGCTCGCGGCCCGCGCCGCCGGCATGCCCGGACTGCGGATGCGGATCCGCAACGTGTGGCAGCCACTGCCCTCCGCGCTGCGCCGGCCCCTCGCCTTCGGCGGCGCCGCCCGCGAACCCGACCCGGACTTCGATGCCCTGAACCATGTGCGGCTGCACGCCCCGACCGCCGACTTCCACACGGTCGCGGGCCGGCTCATGGGACGCCCGCTGGAGCGTGGCCGGCCGCCGTGGGAGGCCCATGTGCTGCCCGGCGAGGACGGGGTCTCCTTCGCGGTGCTGTTCAAGTTCCACCACGCCCTGGCCGACGGGCTGCGGGCGCTGACCCTCGCGGCGGGCGTCATGGACCCGCTGGACATGCCCGCGCCCCGGCCTCGCCCCGCCGAGCCCCCGCGCGGCCTGCTACCGGACGTACGCGAGCTGCCGGGGATGGTGCGCGGCGCCCTGTCCGACGTGGGCCGGGCCCTGGACATCGGCGCCTCCGTCGCCCGCTCCTCCCTCGACGTGCGCTCCACCCCCGCGCTCACCTGCGAGCCGAGCGGCACCCGCCGCACCGCCGGAGTGCTGCTCGACCTCGACGACGTGCACCGCGTCCGCAAGACCGTCGGCGGCACCGTCAACGACGTCCTGATCGCGGTCGTCGCGGGCGCGCTGCGCCGCTGGCTCGACGAGCGCGGCGACGGCAGCGGAGACGTCGCGCCCCGCGCCCTGATCCCCGTCTCCAATCGCCGCCCGCGCACCGCGTACCCGCAGGGCAACCGGCTCTCCGGTTACCTGATACGGCTTCCGGTGGACGACCCGGACCCGCTGGCCCGCCTCGCCTCGGTCCGCACCGCCATGGACCGCAACAAGGACGCCGGCCCCAACCGGGGCGCCGGCGCCGTCGCCCTGCTCGCCGACCACGTCCCGGCCCTGGCCCACCGGCTGGGCGGACCCCTGGTCGGTCAGGCGGCCCGGCTCTGGTTCGACATCCTGGTCACCAGCGTGCCCCTGCCCAGCCTCGGCCTGAAGCTGGGCGGCAACCCGCTCACCGCCGTCTTCCCGTTCGCCCCGCTGGCCCCCGGCCACTCCGTGGCGGTGGCGGTCTCGACGTACCGGGGGAGCGTCCACTACGGGCTCGTCGCCGACGGCGAAGCCGTGCCGGACCTCGACCGGCTCGCGGCGGCCGTCGCGGAGGAGGTGCGCACTCTGATCACGGCCTGCCGCTCCTGAATCGCGCGGGTTTGGCGGTGCGGCCCGCTGCTGGCGTAAAATTCGCCCCTCGAAAGCGGGCGCGACCGGCGCGCCGCCACAGCAGAGCAGGGAACGACAGCGGCGATGACGGTGACAGAGGACGGCCCGCAGGCCATGGACGAGGCGAGCGGGCTCTCGTACGGACCCGGCATCGACCCGGAGCGGCTGGCCGTCTGCCTCAGCGTGCTCGAGGAACTCGACAAGCTGGAGATCGACCACCCGGACGCCGTCGCCGTGCGCCGGGCCACCGCGGGCGTCTACCGCACGGTCAAGCAGCGCCGCCGCCAGGAACGCCGGGCCGCCAAGACCGCCCACGACAAGGCGGTCACGGAGGCCACGGCGACCGGCTCCGCCC
>NZ_DF968387.1:0-7746 GCF_001270025.1 Streptomyces azureus
CCCCAAGGGCTCCCCCTACACCGTCAACGACCAGCTCATGGTCACCACGGCCCTGACCATCGCCCACTGGAACAGGGAGCACGGCGCCCTCCCCCACTCTCGGCTTCGCTCGAGCGGGGGGACCCCCATCCGCCCCCTCCGCATCACCATGCCCGTGGACGACCGCCCCCGCGACACCACGATGCCCATCGGCAACGGCACCCGCCTGGTGGAAGTCCCCTTCGCCCCGGCCGAGTTGGACCACCCGGACATGTCCGCCCTCCTCCGGCGCACCGCGGAGCGCACCCGGACGCTGAAGGCCCTCCCCCGCCCCCAACTGGGCCACGGCGCCGCCCTCCTCACCGCACCCTGGGCCCCCGTCGCCGCCCGGGCCGCCCTCACCCGCGCCCTGCGCCGGGCCGCCGCGCCCTGGACGTCGACCACCCTGCTCAGCAACATCGGCCGCATCCCGTACCCCCTGGACTTCGGGGAGGAGACGGGCCGCGCGCACGCGGTCTGGTTCTCGGCGCCGGCCCGGATGCCGCGCGGCCTCACCGTGACCACCGCCTCCACCGCCGGCCGCCTCCACCTGGCCCTGCGCTGGTCCCGGGCCCTGCTCAGCCACGGCGACGGCGCCCACCTCCGCGACCTGTTCGAGCACTATCTGCACACCACGGAGGTGACCCCGTGACGAGCGCCCCCGCCCGGCCCCCTGAGTTGCGTGACTTCTACGAGAACCCGGCCGTCCCCGTCGCCTCCGGCACCCCGCGCGGCGTCCGCCAGGCCCGCATGCTGGCCGCGGCCCTCGGACCGGCGGTTCCCAAGCCGCGGACGATCCTCGACATCGGCTGCGGAGACGGCACCGCCGCCGCCACCGCCGCCCCGCTCCTGCCCGGTCACCGCGTCATCGGCGTCGACTGGTCCCAGGACGCCCTGATGCGCGCCCGCACCCGCATCCCGTACGCGGTCCGCGGTGAACTCACCGGCGGCGGGCTGCCGTTCGCGCCGGAGTCGGCCGACGCCGTGCTGTTCAGCGAGGTGATCGAGCATCTCGTCGACCCGGACGCGGCGCTCGACGAGATCCGCAGGATCCTGCGGCCCGGCGGGCATCTGATGCTGTCCACGCCGAACCTGGCCGCCTGGTACAACCGCGCGTTGCTGCTCGCCGGCGTCCAGCCGGTCTTCTCGGAGGTCAGCCTGCGCGGCATCCACGGCCGCCCCGGAAAGGAGGTCGTAGGGCATCTGCGCCTCTACACCGCCCGCGCGCTGCGGGAGTTCGTCGCCGCGTCCGGGTTCACGGTCGTGACGCTCGAAGGCGCTCCCTTTCACGGCGTACCGCGCCCGCTGCGGCCGCTGGACCGGCTGGCCTGTGCCCGGCCGCAGCTGGCGTCGATCCTGCTGCTGCACGCCAGGAGGACGTAGCCCATGTGGTGGGGAGTGGCCGCGGCCCTGCTGGCGAACACCCTGTACAGCCTGGGCTTCGTGCTGGAGAAACGGGCGCTCACCTCGCTGCCCGAGGTGAGCATCCGGCAGCCGGCCCGGCTGGTGCGCCTCGTCCTCGGCAGCCCCCTGTGGATCGGCGGCTCCCTCGCCCTCGCCGCCGGTTTCGCCGCACAGCTCGTCGTCTACCGCACCCTCCCGGTCGCCGCCGCACAGGGCATCTTCGTCTCCGGCCTGGTGCTGCTCGTGCTGCTGTCGGCCCGGCTGCTCGGGGAGGAGACGAGCGGCCGGGAGCGGTACGCGCTGGGTGCGATCCTGCTCGCGCTGCTGATGGTGGTGCTGTCGCTGCGCGAGGGCTCGGACACCGTCAGCCAGGACGCGCCGTACCAGTTGATCCTGCTGGTGTGCGTGCCGTCGCTGGCGGCCGGGCTGTGGCTGTACATCTCCGCCGAGCGGCGGGCCGGCAACCGGCACCGGCGGCCGACGACCGGCGTCGAGTACGGGGTGGCCGTGGGGCTGCTGTACGGCGTGAGTTCGCTGGCCATCAAGGGCGTGTCGAGCCATCTGACGACCAGCGGGATCGGCGGTGCGGTGCTGGACCTGCTGAGCTCCCCGTATCCGTATCTGCTGCTGTTCACCGGTGTGTTCGGCCTGGTGATGTCGCAGGCGGCGCTCCAGCGCTGCCGGGCCTCGCTGATCGTGCCGGTGTGCACGACCGTGACGTCCCTGTTCACAGCGGTGCTCGGCACGCTGTCGTTCGGCGAGGCCCTGCCGGACGAGCCGCTGCGGCTCGCGCTGCGGGTGGCGGGCACGGCCCTGGCGGTCGCCGTACTGCTGACCATGCCGAAGCACGACCCCGCTCCCCAACCTCCCGCACCAACAAAGGAGTTGGCATCCCCTTGACTTGCTCCCCCTCGTGAATGAGGGGGATTCCTACGGCTCGCGCCGTGGGGTTTCCTGCTTCATCGCCGACTGCCCGCCCGGAGTTCTCCGTTGAGGTCTTACACCGGCTCCACAGGCCGACACCGCCAGCCCGGCGGCCAGAAGGTTGCTCGCCGCGTTCACGTCGCGGTCGTGGGTGATGCCACAGTTCCCGCACGTCCAGGTGCGGACGCTGAGCGGCATCGCGTCCTGCAGGGTCCCGCAGGCCGAGCACAGCTTGGAGGAGGGGAACCAGCGGTCGACCGCGATCACTTCGCGGCCGTACCAATGGGCTTTGTACTCCACCATGCTGCGGAACTCGCTCCACGCCGCATCGGAGATGGCGCGGGCGAGACGGCCGTTCTTGAGCAGGTTGCGAACGGTGAGGTCCTCGATCACGATCGTTTGGTTTTCACGAACGAGCCGAGTGGTGACCTTGTGCAGAGTGTCGCGCCTGCGGTCGGCGATGCGGGCGTGGATACGGGCGATCTTCCGGCGGGCCTTGTTCCGGTTGCTGCTGCCCTTGGTCTTGCGGGACAGCTCCCGCTGGGCCCGGGCCAGGCGGGTGCGGTCACGCCGCTCGTGCCGGGGATTGGTGATCTTCTCCCCGGTAGAGAGGGTGAGCAGGTGGTCCAGTCCGGCGTCCACGCCGACGGCCGTGCCGGTGGCGGGAAGCGGTTTGATGCCGGGGTCCTCGACGAGGAGGGAGACGAACCAGCGGCCCGCCGGGTCCTGGGACACGGTCACCGTCGACGGCTGCGCGCCCTCCGGCAAGGGTCGGGACCAGACGATGTCCAGCGGCTGATCCAGCTTCGCCAGCGTCAGCTTCCCGTCACGGAAGCGGAATGCGCTGCTTGTGTATTCGGCGGACTTGCGGGACTTCTTCCGCGACTTGAAGCGTGGGTACTTGGCCTGCTTGCCGAAGAAGTTCGCGAACGCCGTCTGCAGATGACGCAGGGCCTGCTGGAGCGGGACCGAGGAGACCTCGCCCAGGTAGGCGAGTTCCTCGGTCTTCTTCCACGCGGTCAGCATTGCCGACGTGGCGTTGTAGTTGATCCGTTCCTGGCGCACTGTCCACGCCTCGGTGCGCGCGGCCAGGGCCAAGTTGTAGACCTTGCGCACACAGCCGAACGTGCGCGACAGCTCGGCTGCCTGCGCATCGGTCGGATAGAAGCGGTACTTGAACGCCCGCTTCACACGAATGGCCCCCACGCCTCACAAACCAGCACATCAACTTGTGACGTTCGGCGGGGAGTTGGCGGTAGACGCCGCTCCGCCCTGGCGGCGAATCGGCATTCCCTGCCCTGCTCCGCAGGAGTCCGTTTCCTCCCCGGCCTGAAGGCCGGGGTATCCACGGAGGAGATCTGATGAAGCCCGACGACCCGCTGCTGAAGATCCTGGCGTGCCCGCTCGACAAGGGCCCGCTGCATCTGCTGGCCGAGGAGGCAAAACAGGAGGAGGCGCTGTACAACCCGCGGCTGCGCCGCCGCTATCCGATCGTCGACGGCATTCCGCAGTTGTTGCCGTCCTCGGGTGAGCAGGTCTCGGACGACGAGCACGAGGAACTTCTCCAGAGGATGACCCCATGACCAGCCTGGCAGCCCGCCTCGCTCCCTTCCTGCCCACCCGCCTGGTGGCCGCGACGGCCCGGGCGCTCTATCCCCGGTTCGAACCGGAGCTGGCCCGGCTCGCCGAGCTGTGCCCGCCGGACTGCGGCACGGCGGTGGACGTCGGCGGCTGGTACGGGCCCTGGACGCACCGGCTGTCCGGCCTGGCCGAGCACGTCGTGACGATCGAGCCGGTGCCGCATCTGGCCCGGCTGCTGGCCGCCGCCGTCCCGCCGAACGTACGGGTGATCCGTGCCGCGGCCTCGGACCGCCCGGGCATCGCCCGCCTGTGGCTGCCGTCGGACGACTCCGGTGACCGGGGCGTGTCGTCGCTGGTGCGGCGTGACATCCACGGCCGGGCGCTGGACGTCCCGTGCGTCACGCTGGACGAGCTGGGACTGCGGAACGTCGGCTTCATCAAGATCGACGTGGACGGCAACGAGCCGGCGGTCCTGCGGGGCGCGACGGGCCTGCTGGCCCGCGACCGCCCGGCCCTGTTCGTGGAGCTGGAGTCCCGTATCCAGCCGATCAGCCCGGTGGTGACGTACCTGTCGCTGCTCGGCTACGACGGCTGGGTCCTGCCCGGCGACCGGTGGGTGCCGCTGGCGAAGTTCCCCCTGGAGGCGCACCAGGCGGACGCCTCCTACGTGGTCTCGCACGGCCTGCTGCGCCGCGTCCTGCCGTACAACGTCCTGCGCGGCCCGCGCTACGTCAACTCGGTGCTCTTCCTCCCCGACGGCCGCCGTCCGGGCACCGCGCCGGTGGGCGAGGATGGTTCCCATGCCCTCCGGAAAGCGCCCCGCTAGCCCCTTCACACCGCTCGACTTCCAGCTGGTGCTGCTGCGCCGCATGGCCGACCACAACCCGGATCTGGTGGAGGACGCACGGCACGAGCTCGGGGTCTTGCTCGCGGACATGCGCGAGGCCAACAAGCGCTGGCAGGCCATGGTCCGCTCCCCGCGGTCCCGCTCGCCCCTCTCCCGCTACCGCTCGGTGCTGGGCGAACCCGAGTCCCGTACGGCCCGCCGGATCGGCGACCTGGACTGCGAGGCCTGGCTCTGGCCCGTCCCCATCTGGCCTGACCTGCGCTTCGAGGTCCTGACCGCCCCGAACGGCGCGGTGTGGAACGAGTGGCTGGTCCGCGCCCCGGGCGCCGAGGGGCCCGACCTGCGCACGCTCGACCACCTCACCGCCTGGTCCTGCACGGTCGACGAGGCGGCCCGCGCCTTCACCCCAGCCCGTCCCCTGGAGGGCACGGCCCCCACCCGCTGGGGGCTGGCGTTCACCGCGCCGGACGCGCAGGGGGTGCGATGGGAGGTCGTCGCCGAGTTCACGTGGGGGCTGTTGCAGCGGGTGGCCGTCACCGGGCGTCAGGGCTGAGATCCCCCGGGGGGACAGGCGCCAGCAGTTCGTCCGGGGACGTGTCCCCTGGCACTTGTCGGACTGCCGGGCCTTCGCGGGCACGCGGCGCCATGCCAGGCCCGCGGCGGCCAGGTAGGCGAGCGCGCCACCAAAAACCGCGTCGAGGGACGTAAGCGATCAGAACCGCGCAGATGTTGAGGTGCTGTCGCAGGGCGCGTGATCAGCCGGCGGCGGCCAGGACCGCCTCGACCACCTTCGGCACGGACTCCGGGTGCAGCCACAGGAACAGGTTCGGCTCGATCAGCTCCAGTTCCATCACGCACGGCTCCCCGTCCGGCCCGGTGACGAGGTCCACGCGCGCGTACAGCAACTCCGGCTGCCCGGGTACGGCGGCCAGTGCCCGCTCGGCGACGTCGAGTTCGGCGGCGGTCGGCTCCCAGGGTTGGAGGCCGGGGTGGGCGACCTTGTCGGCGTCGTACGGTGTGCCCGGCGCGAGGACCGCGCCCTTGCGGCTGGCGTGCAGCAGGCGTCCGCCGAAGAACTGCAGGGCCCGCTCGCCGTGCGTGTCGATGCCGGTCAGGTAGGGCTGGAGCATGACGGTGAAGCCCTCGGCGTGCATCCGCTCGGCCTGGCGTACGGCGGCGTCCCGCTCCCCGGCCGGGTAGCGGGCGGCGTAGCGGGCCCCTGCCCCCGAGGTGGGCTTCACGACGTACTCGCGGTCGGCGGGCAGCTCGACGGGGTCGCCGGGCGCGAAGTAGCGGGTCGGCACGGCGGGCACCCCGGCCTCCGCGAGCCGGCCCAGATACCTCTTGTCGGCGTTCCACCGCACGACGTCCACCGGGTTGGCCAGCCGCGTCACCTTCCCGCACCGCTCGGCCCACGCCGCGAACTCCTCGGCCCGCCAGCTGTAGTCCCAGGTGGAGCGTATGAGGGCCAGGTCGAAGCCGGCCCAGTGGACCGACGGGTCGTCCCAGTGGACGGCGCCTGCCTCGGCCCCGGCCTCCCGCAGCGCGTCCACCAGCACCGGCAGGTCCCGGTCCCTGCTCTCGACGCCACCGGGGTCGTAGGTGACGAGCGCTATACGCGGGGTGCCGGCCACGGGGACTCCATCCTCGGACGAACGATCGATTCCGGCGCAGGCTAACAATCCCGCCCGGAACCGCGACACCCTGTTTGACCTTCACCTTCGGTGAAGCTCCAGCATCGGTGGCGGAACCAGGAAGCGCGAGGAACGCGCGGAGCGCAGGGGGACCGCATGGACGTATCGCAGGGGGATCGCGTGGACATGCTGACGATCGGCGCCTTCGCGAAGGCGTGCCGGCTCTCGCCGAAGGCGCTGCGCCTCTACGACGAGCTGGACCTGCTGCGGCCCGCCCGGGTGGACCCGGACACCGGATACCGGCACTACGCGGTCGGGCAGTTGGTGCAGGCCCGGCTGGTGGCGTGGCTGAGGCGGCTCGGCATGCCGCTGGCCGAGATCCGCCAGGTGTGCCGGCTGCACGACCGCGACTCCACGGCCGCCGCCCGGGAGATCCGCGCCTACTGGGCGCGTGTCGAGGCGGAGACGGCGGTACGGCGGGACCTCGCCGCGTTCCTGGTCGATCACCTGACAGCGGACTCGCCCGAGTCCCGAAAGGACACCGCCATGCTGGAACTGCGTTACTCCGCCCACTCGGACACCGGTCGCGTCCGGCCCGCCAACCAGGACACGGCGTACGCGGGCACCCGGCTGCTCGCCGTCGCCGACGGCTTCGGACCGGCGGGCGCACCCGCGAGCAGCGCCGCCGTGGAGGCACTGCGCTTCCTGGACACGGACGAGATCCCGGCCGGCGGGGTCCTCAACCTCCTGGAGGACGCCGTGCGGGGCGCGGCCCAGGCCGTCCGGGACGTGGCCGACGGCGCCGACGACATCGGCACGACCCTGACCGCGCTGCTGTGGACCGGCTCGCGGCTGGCCCTGGTGCACATCGGCGACTCCCGCGCCTACCTGCTGCGCGACGGCGAACTGTTCCTCATCACCCACGATCACACGGTCGTCCAGTCGATGATCGACGAGGGGCGTCTGACACCCGAGGAGGCCGTCTCCCACCCCCAGCGAGCCTTCCTCCTGAAGGCCCTGACGGGCGACGGCACGCCCACGATCCCGGACCTCCGCCTGCACGACGCCCGCCCCGGCGACCGCTATCTGCTGTGCTCCGACGGCCTGTCGGGCGTGGTCCCCGAGGACCGGATCCGGGAGCTCCTCGCCCCGCTCGCCGCTCCCGACGAGACGGCCCAGGCCCTGGTCACCGCGGCGAACGAGGCCGGTGGGCCGGACAACGTGAGCTGTGTGGTGGCGGACGTGGTGCGCAGGGGAGAGCACGCGGGCAGCTAGTAGTGCTTGGTCAGGTCGGTGTGCGGGTGGGTATGTCGCGGTGGCAGGTGGGGCAGGCGCCGG
>NZ_DF968388.1:0-8880 GCF_001270025.1 Streptomyces azureus
GCCCCTTGAGTAACCGCTTCGGGTGGGTGGGTGGGAAAGCTCCCCACGGGTCCGGGGCGGAGCCCCGGGGCGAGGCCAGCCTCTCGACCGACCGATTCGGGCGGGCGGGTGGCAAAGGCGACGATCACAGGAGAAACCGTGCCGGAAGGCCACACCATCCACCGACTGGCCCTCGACTACGCCACGGCGTTCCTCGGCACGACCCCCGGGGTGACCAGCCCCCAGGGCAAGTTCACCGACGCCGCCGCCCTCCTCACCGGCACGGAACTCACCCGCACGGAAGCCCACGGCAAACACCTCTTCCTCGGCTTCCACGCCACCGACTGGATCCACATCCACCTCGGCCTCTTCGGCAAGGTCACCTTCGGCCCCGCCCCCGCACCCCCACCCACCGACACCGTCCGCCTCCGCCTCGCGAACGACACCACCTACGTGGACCTCCGCGGCCCCACCACCTGCGCCCTCATCACACCCCCGGAGAAGCAGGCGATACACGACCGCCTCGGCCCCGACCCCCTCCGTGACGACGCCGACCCGGACACCGCGTACCGCCGCGTCTCCCGCAGCCGTACGACCATCGCCGCCCTGCTCATGGACCAGAAGGTCATCGCCGGCGTAGGAAACGTCTACCGCGCGGAGGTCCTCTTCCGGCACCGTATCGACCCGTACCGCCCCGGCAAGGACATCACCCCGTCCGAGTGGCACGCGATCTGGACCGACCTGGTCGAGCTCATGCACGAGGGCGTCCGCAACAACCGCATCGACACGGTCCGCCCGGAACACACCCCGGAGGCCATGGGCCGCCCGCCCCGCGTGGACGACCACGGCGGCGAGGTGTACGTCTACCGCAGGGCCAACCAGCCCTGCCACATCTGTGGCGGCGAGATCCGCACCGCCGATCTCGCCGCCCGCAACCTCTTCTGGTGCCCGACCTGCCAACGCCCCTGACCAGGCCCCCCGAACACCCGGCCCCCGAACGCCCCGCCCCACAACGCCCAGGCCCCTGAAACAAGCCCTCAGAAACCGTGCGGCAACCACGGCGCAACCACACCGGACCCGAACCCCAACGAGGCCTCCGCCAGCGCCCCCGGCCGCAACTCCCGCACACGCCCCGCCGCCCCCAACGCCCGGAGGCTCACCCCACCGAGATACGCCGCCCCCAACTCCCGTACGGACAACGCGACATCCGCCGTATCCGTCGTACGCGCGCAGGACGCCCCCTTCGCATCCCCGCTGAGCCGCCAACGCCCGGCGTTCCAGGGACAGAACGCGTCCTCCACCTCGAACACCACATCCACCGGCGCCTGGTACGTCCGCGCCTCCAACGCGGCTCCGACATCCACCGGCCGTACGTACAGCGAATCCCGCAACCGCGGTTGACACCGCCGTATGTCGGACACCATGTGCTGCCACGCGTCGTCGACCGGCCGCCCCCGCATCACCAGCGCCGACGTCAGGTCGATGCCGAACAGGAACCGCAGCATCGCCGCGTCCGCCGCGGGGTCCAGCGCGGCCGAATTCTCCAGAATCACGCTGCCGTTGGGCCCGGCGGGCTCCCAGCTCGGCTTGACGCGGTACCGCGCGTACCCGACCGTCTCCCCGTCCCGTTCGGCGAGGACGCACTGAAGCGGCGACGCCCCCTCCCGCTCGCTCTCCGGATCGAGCACCCCGAGCCGCTCCCAGCCGGGCTGCCGCGCCAGCATCCCCGGCCGCGACGGCACCAGCCGCGCGTACACCGCCTCGCACACATCGACGACATCGGCGGGAACGGCGTAGCGCAGACGCACGTCGTCCGTACCCGCCGGCAAGGACGACAGCCGCACACGGCTCGTGTCGATCTCGGCGTTCAACTGGAAGGTGGCCATGCCGTATCCGAACCGGCCGTAGATCGCCGGCTCGGAGGCCGTGAGCACGGCCAGCGGCTCACCCCAGGCGCGGACGTCGTCCAGCTGCCGCCGCATCATCGACGTCAGGACGCCGCGCCGGCGGTGCGTGGCGGCCACGCTCACCGTCGTGACGCCCGCGGCCGGCACCGAGGCCCCGCCGGGCACGGTGAGCCGGAAGCGGAACGCCCCGGCCGTCCCCACACAGTCGTCCCCGTCCCAGACACCGAGTGAACGGTCGCGCTCGGTCAGCGCGTTCCACAACTCCCGCTCCTCGGCGGACTCCGGCACCCCGCCGAAGCCGCGAATGAGGGTGTCGTACCACGTGTCCCAGTCGTCCTGCTCAAGTACCCGCAGGGTCGCCGCGGAGCCGGTCGCGTCAGTCGCCATGGACCATGCCTACCAGGGCGGTGCGGGACGAGCGAGGGAATTTCCCGGGGGTGGCGGAGGGTGGCGCGCCGTGAAGTTCCCTGTGAAGTCGGCCCTCTCACGGGGGACAAGTAGGACCTCCCGTGCCAAGTGGCCGGTCCGATGGATAGGGTCCCGAACTAATGGCAGCAGGACGAGAGCGGCGCGCGGAAGCCGAGACGTTCACGGCCCGGTTGAAGAAGCAGTGGCACCGGGCCCGCGTCGGCGTGCGCCGGGCCGCCGTGGACTACTTCCGCGGCGACGGCTCGGACTGGATCGCCCTGGCCGGTCTGCTCATGACCGTCCCGCTGATCGCGGGGGCGACGCTGGCGAACTCCGTGTGGTTCTCGCCGGCGGCGCTGGTCCTGCCGGTCGTCGTGGGCGGCCTGTTGCTGCGCCCCGCGAGCCTGCTCGGCCTGTACGCGGCGGCGGCCACGGCGCTGATCGTGGAGTCGGTGCGGCTGGGCCCCTACACGGAGGGCCCGTCCAGGGTCACCCCGGGCGTGGTGTTGGTCGTCGCGGCCTGCGGTTTCTTCGGGCTGCTGCTGGCCCAGTTCCGCAGCCGGGTCGGTGTGCCCTGGCGGCGCGGCGGCACCATGCTGTTCGACCTGCGCGAACGCATCCGGGTGCAGAGCAAGCTGCCCGGCCTGCCGGACGGCTGGCACCGTGAGATGGCGCTGCGCCCGGCGGGCGGCCAGTCCTTCTCGGGCGACTTCGTGGTGGCCGCGCGCACCAACGGCGGCCGTACGCTCGAGGTCGTCCTCACCGACGTCTCCGGCAAGGGCATGGACGCGGGCTCCCGGGCGCTGCTCCTTTCCGGCGCGTTCGGCGGCCTGCTGGGCTCCCTCCCGCCGCACGCCTTCCTCCCGGCCGCGAACGGCTACCTGCTCCGCCAGGACTGGGACGAGGGCTTCGCGACCTCCATCCATCTGGTCCTCGACCTGGACTCCGGCGACTACGAGCTCTACTCCGCCGGGCACCCGCCGGGCCTCCAGCTCAGCGCGGGCAGCGGCCGCTGGGAGGAGAAGGCGGCGGAAGGCCCGCTCCTCGGCGTGTACGACGGTGCCCAGTTCGACCCGGTGAAGGGCTCGCTCCGCCCGGGTGACGTGCTGATGCTGTTCACGGACGGCCTGGTGGAGACCTCCGACCGCGACATCGTCGAGGGCATCGACCGTCTCACCGGCGAGGCCGACCGTTACGTCGCGGGGGGCTTCCACGGTGCCGCCTGGCATCTGATCGAGGCGGTGGCCAAGGACGTCAACGACGACCGGGCCCTGCTGCTCATCTGCCGTGAGGGCCCTACGGCGGCGTCCGTCCGCTGACGTACGGACCGCCCGACCCATGGTTCGGTCGGCGCTGAAGGGCGCCGGCACCATCGACATCCCCAAGCTGCCGGAGAACGCGGTCACGCTGCCCGAGGGCACGGTCATGCTCGCCGACGGCACGGTGAACCTGCCCGAGGACGCGGCCCTCCCGAAGGGCGCGACCAAGCTGCCCGATGGCAACGTGCGGCTGCCCGACGATGCCCCCGTCCTGCCCGAGGGCACCACGAAACTGCCCACCGAGGACGGCGCCCCGGCGCGCTACTACGACCCGGACGGCAACCTCCTCGACGAGCATGGCAACGTCCTGCAGAAGTCGGCCGAGGGCCCCGGCGATGTCGTCGACCAGCCCGGCACGCCCGACCCCCCGACATCTGGCGCGGACACCCCGCGGGTGGACTCACCGGCCAGGGAACCGGCCCTGGTCGGCGCGGGCACCCACACCGCCGAACAAGCCGGCCAGCACATCCGCCTGGGCGGCAGCCTCGAAAACAACCTCGGCGATGTCGGCCGGGTGGCGGACGACGGGGTCACTGCGGGTGTCCACGCATGCAGCGACGTACCCACCGTCCACGCAAGCACAGACCTGCCCGGCCGTGGCCCGGACAATCACCTTCCTGGCGGCGCTGCGGGTGATCATTCTCCAGGAGGTGGCGCTGACCACGCTCCTGGAGGCGCTGCTCACGAAAACGGCTCCGGGACGCGGCAGGTCTCAGCGCGCGCGAGGCGGCAGGGCGGCTCGGCGTGAACTCTGTCCAGATCAGTCAGATCGAGTCCGGCATCACAGGAGTGAGCGAGCAGAGGCTGCGTCGGCTTGCGGCCCATTACGCGTGCACGGACGAGGCGTTCGTCGACGCCTTGGCCGCGATGGCAACCGACCGGGCACGCGGCTGGTGGGAGGAGTATCGAGGTCTCCTGCCCACCTCGTTCCTGGATCTGTCGGAGCTGGAGCACCACGCTGCCCATCGATGGGATGTGGACTTCCTGCACGTCCCGGGACTGCTTCAGACGGAGGACTACAGCCGGGCCCTGTTCTCACGCCGCGTTCCCGAACTGCCCAAGACGGAGCTTGAGTTGCGTGTCCGCCATCGAATGCAGCGGCGGGTCGTCATCGAGGAGCCGCAGCCGATCCCGTATGTGGCGTTGGTTCATGAGGCAGCGTTGCGGATCAGGGTCGGTGGCCGGGTCACCTCACGTGCTCAGCTTGCGCGCATCCTAGAACTCTCCGAAGCTGACCACGTCACCGTGCGTGTCATCCCCTTCGATTTGGACGACTTCGCCGACATCACGGCCGCCATGGTGTACGCCGGTGGCCCCGTACCGAGGCTGGACACCGTGGTGCGTGATGGCCCTCACGGCTCGCTCTTCATCGACTCCGAAGCTCAACTCGGCGTATTCCGAACACTCTTCCGTAGAGTGGAGTCGGTGTCGCTCGACCCCGATCGGTCGCGTGACTTCATCCACAGGCTGGCCAAGGAACTGTGAGGCGCCTCGGTGACCACCCCCGACAACTGGCGGAAGTCGTCCTACTCCGGCAGCGGCGACGGCAACGCCTGCGTAGAGATCGCAAACGACCTGACCCGAGTAGCGATACGAGACTCCAAGGACTCCGCCGACGGGGTGCTCTCCTTCACGACCGGAGCCTTCACCACCTTCGTCGAGGCTCTCAAGCCCAACTCCACCGTTACCGACTTCGCAAGGGCGCGCTGTCGCCTTTGAGGAGTGGGTGGACCCCTGCCAAGTTGCCAAGGGAGGAGACTGCCGCTCAGTGGTTGCGAGAGTGGCTTGAAGAGGCCGTCGGTCTCGACGCCTCGACGAGCACGGCAACGTCCTGCAGAAGGTCGAGGACGGCCCCGGCGACATCGTCGACCAGCCAGACACGGGCAACCCGGCCGTAGGGGCGGACGTCCCGCACGCGGATTCCCTCGCCCACGAACCGGCCCTGGTCGGCGCGGGCACCCACACCGCGGAGCAGGCCGGCGAGCACGTCCGCCTGGGGGCAGCTTGGATACCAACCTTGGCGATGTGGGACGGGTCGGCTAGGACGTGCCCACCGCCCCCGCGGTGCACGCTGGCGGTGATGTGCCGGCCGTCCACGCGGGTGGCGACCTGCCTGGCAGCAGGGTCGGTGGCCACCTGCCGGGCGGGAGCGCGGACCACATGCCTGGCGGAACGGCCCACGAGCACGGTGCTGGGCCCTCCGCCAGCCATGAACCGCCGAGCGGTCACGGCGGAGACCGTGGCACCGGTAGTCCCACCGAGAGTTCTGGCAGTAGTACGCATGAGGCATCGGTCGGCGGCCACGAGCAGCCGTCGACCGGTGGCCACACGGATCGGCCATGGAGGACGAGTACGGTCGGCCGACCCGGCCGTGGCGGAAGCGCGTGTGAGGTCGCGATCACCTCGTCCGCCCAGGCGCGCCCCCGGGAGCACAGGTGACGGTCTGGTGGCGCTCGACAAGACCACGTCCTGGTGCTTGAGTGCCTGAACAAGTGGCCTGATCGGTTCCTCAGTCCATCGAGTTGCGTCGCTGAGCGAGTATCAGTAGGCGCGTGGGCCTGCTTCGGTTGCCCGTACCGTGCTGGTGGCGAACCCCGTCGGTTTCTTGCCCTTGTCGACGACTTCGCACTTGTACTTGGTTTCCACGTTCAGCGGGACCAGGGTCGCCTTGGGGATGTTGTTGCACAGGGCGTAGTCGATGTAACCCTTGTAGTTGCCGAACAGAAGCTTGGCGACCCCGGCTTTGGTGATGATGCCCGTGCTGGGCGTCGCCTTGTACTCGACGTAGCTCTCGGACCAGGCTGCCGTGTCGCCGATCGTCACATCCCACCTGATCTTCAGGCCGTCGTAGGTGGTCGTGCAGGCTGCTGTCCTGCCCTTGTTCGACTCGATGTCGCTGGGGCACTGGGCTGTCGCCTTGCCCTCGCCCTGGGCCATCTTGAGCGTCCGGACGCTCAGCTCGTGCTCCAACTGCTTGGAGAACGGGGCGTCATCGGCGGGCGCATCCGCTTCCAGGTCGGGGCTCGTGTCGGGCTGGTCCAGCCGCTGGGGAAGGATGGTGCCAGTGGGTGTCGCCTTGCTGTCGACGCCGTCCGAGCTCGAGGCCGCGCCGCCGCATCCAGAGGCCAGCAGACACGTGAATCCGGCTGCCACAATGATCTTCATGCGCATGATCGTCACCCTAAGGGGTGCCCGTGTGGTGTGAGCCGGGCTCCAAGCTGTGAGGTGGGCCGCCAGGCTGTTTTGTCGCCGGGGCTTCCGAGTCGATCGCTGGGTGTCGGGCTCCTCTCGGATTTGTGGTGCTTCTGTGATCGCCTTGGACCCGGATTGAACCTGCAACGTCGTGTTGATAGGCATGTATGAGCAACCAGAGGCTGACCGCTGACTGCAAGCGGTCTGCCGAAGCATGCCCGTACGGGGGAGGTCCAATGAAGTTCGACATGGGTGCGCAGACGCTGTCGACGTTGCAGCGTGACACGCGGGGTTCGACGGATGATCTGGGTGGTCTGGTCCGGCAGTTGGTGGCGGCGGCGCAGCCGCTGGAGGGTAAGTTCAACGGTTCTGGTCGTGTGATGTTCGACCAGTTCAAGGCTCGGGCGGACCGGATCGCGTCGGATCTGAACTCGTCGCTGTCGGCGATCCTGGGTGGTCAGTCGGGTATGGACTCGGCGTTCTCCTCGGGTGACCAGGAGCAGGGTGACAACGCGCGTCAGCAGATGTCGGCGGCGAACTTCGACGCCGCTCGCTTCCGCTGAGTGGCGTTTGCCGGGGCGTCGACGCTCCGGCCTTGTTGGTTTCTTTCTGTCTGCTTGGTTTCTCGGGGAGTGGTGTGTGATGGCGGGTGCGGGTTCGGATCGCCGGTCGTATGACACGGGTGCGTCGACGGATGCGCAGTCGAACATTCAGGGGGTGATCGGCCGTCTGGAGTCGTTGATCACCGAGCGTGACAAGCAGGTGAAGGCGGCGATGGCCGACTTCACGGCGGATGGTGTGGCGGATGAGTACCACGGCAAGGAACAGCGGTGGAACAACGCCTCGCAAGAGGTGAAGAACATCATTCATCTGCTGAAGACGACGCTGGAGAAGAACGACGGTACGGCGCAGTCGACGATTCAGCGTGCGAAGGCGGCAGTGGACAACATCGGCTGAATCTGCCGCTGAGTGTCGGTTTTTTGTAGTGGTCGGTAGTTGTGTATGACGGGGGTTTTCGGTGCCCGGCTGGGATTTGAAGCCGCAGGGTATTTCGCATGTGCTGAAGACGACGGGTGATGCGGCGTCGAAGCTGGAGAAGTACGCGACGGCGTTCGGTGAGCATCTGACGTCGGCGGCGACCCATGCGGGCACGATCTCGGCCGAGGGTGGCGGTGAGGGCGGGGAGAAGGCCCAAGGTGGCCTGGTCGCTCTTGCGTTGTCGCAGTACGCGGAGCATGCGACGAAGGACTTGAAGTTCGTCGCGGCGCGGGCGGGCAAGTCGTTGCAGGGTGCGGTCGATGCCACGACGGCGTATCTGAACGGTGATGAGGAGATGGCGGCGGAGGCGCAGCGCAACACGCTGAAGGCGCCGCCGGTGGATCTGCCGGGAGTCGGTAAGCGGTGATCCAGCCGGAGAAGATCCCCGAGTTCACGGGGAATCTGGAGCAGTTGGAGACCGACTACGCGGACCTGAAGAAGGACGCGGGTCATGTCCGGGATGCCGGTGGTGACATCCACTCCAGGTTTCAGGGGTTGTCGGCGTATTACCAGGCTCCGGATGCGGAGCAGTTGTTCGCCACGACGAAGCCGGTGAAGGAGAAGGCGGACGCGTTCGCCACCGACCTGGAGACGGTGTCGGGTGCGTTGTCGTCGTACGCCACCGAGGTCAAGCCGCTCGTCACGAAGTTGAAGGAGCTGAAGGCCAAGGCGCAGACCTTCGTCGACTCCGTGAAGGACGATGACGAGTGGGAGTACGACGAGGACAAGGTCGACGAGCACAACCAGCTGCGTGATGACATCACCGCGACGGTCGCGGCGTTCTGGGCGGCGGAGCGGACCTGCCACAACAAGATCACCGCTCTGTGGGGCGGGACGCAGATGGTGGCCGGGGACGGTTCGCAGAAGAAGAACCAGTACGGCTTCAACGCCGATGACATGAAGGACGCCAAGCTTCCCTGGGGTGACCCGGTGGAGGAGAAGCACAAGTGGTACGAGGTCGGCCACTGGGTGAAGTCGTTCGTGTGGGACGGGCTGATCGTCGACGGTGTGTGGGGCACGATCAAGGGCCTGGGCAC
>NZ_DF968389.1:0-52084 GCF_001270025.1 Streptomyces azureus
CCGGATCGTGAACGACACCCTCCTCATCGCCCTGTACGCCTTCGCCGGTGCCGCGGCCACCGGCCTGGCCGGAGCCGGTGCGCTGCGCCTGATCCGGCGCCGTTCGCTCACCGCCTCGCTCGCCGTGGTCGCGGCGGTCGGGGTCGTCGCGATGCTCGCGGGCACGCTCGCCGTCGCCTGGGCGATGTTCCTGTCGCCGCACGACCTGTCCGTCGTCACGACCGTCGTCGCCATGGCGGCCGTCGTCTCCCTGGCCACCGCGCTGCTGCTGGGCCGCTGGGTCGTCGCCCGCAGCCGCGAACTCGCCGTGGCCGCACGCTCCTTCGGCGACGGGGGGGACTTCGCCGCCCCCGTCGGCCCGACGACCGCCGAACTGGACCATCTGAGCCGCGAACTGGCCGCCACCAGCACCAGACTCGCCGAATCCCGGGAGCGGGAACGCGCGCTGGAGGCCTCCCGGCGCGAACTCGTCGCCTGGATCTCGCACGATCTGCGCACCCCGCTGGCCGGCCTGCGCGCCATGTCGGAGGCCCTGGAGGACGGCGTCGCAGCCGACCCCGGCCGCTATCTGAAGCAGATCCGCACCGAGGTCGAACGCCTCAACGACATGGTCGGCGACCTCTTCGAACTCTCCCGCATCCACGCCGGCGCGCTCGCCCTCGCCCCCAGCCGGATGTCGCTGTACGACCTGGTGGGTGACGCGCTGGCGGGAGCCGACCCACTCGCCCGGGAACACGGGGTGCGGCTGGTGGGCGGCCGTATCGAGCCGGTGCCGGTGGAGGTGGACGGCAAGGAGATGAGCCGGGTGCTGGGCAACCTGCTGGTCAACGCCATCCGCCGGACCCCGGCCGACGGCACGGTCGCCGTCACCGCGGAGCGCTCCACCGAGGGCGTGGTGCTGTCGGTGACGGACGGCTGCGGAGGCATCCCCGACGAGGACCTGCCGCGTGTCTTCGACACCGGCTGGCGCGGCACGCACGCCCGGACGCCCCCGGCCGGCGCGGGTCTCGGCCTCGCCATCGTCCGGGGGATCGTGGAGGCGCACCAGGGCCGGGCCACCGTACGGAACATCCCCGGCGGCTGCCGTTTCGAGGTGGTGCTGCCCGCCGCCGCTTCGTGACACGGGCAGCACCACCGGCCTTTCGAGAGCCGGGTCCCAGGGGACGTCGACGGCTCCTACGCGTCCCGAATCCCGGCCCGCGCGAACTCCGCCATGCCCTCCTCGAACCCGACCTCCGGCTTCCAGCCCAGCGCGTCCCGCAGCCGCGCGGAGTCGGCGGTGATGTGCCGTACGTCCCCGAGCCGGTACTCGCCGGTGACGACGGGCTCGGGCCCGCCGTACGCGGCGGCGAGCGCCCGGGCCATCTCGCCGACGGTGTGCGGGTCGCCGCTGCCGGTGTTGTACGCCGTGAGCACGCCCGGGCCGGCCTCCGCCTCCAGCGCCACGGCATTGGCCTGCGCCACGTCCCGGACGTGCACGAAGTCCCTGCGCTGCCGCCCGTCCTCGAACACCCGCGGTGCCTCGCCCCGGGCGAGCGCCGAGCGGAAGAAGGAGGCGACACCGGCGTAAGGCGTGTCGCGGGGCATGCCGGGCCCGTACACGTTGTGGTAGCGCAGCGACACCGCCGACCCGCCCGTGCAGCGGGCCCAGGCGGCGGCCAGGTGCTCCTGGGCCAGCTTGGTCGTCGCGTACACGTTCCGGGGATCGGCCGGGGCGTCCTCGCCGACCAGCCCGGGGGCGAGATCCGCCCCGCACACCGGACACGGCGGCTCGAACCGGCCGGCGTCGAGGTCGGTGACGGCACGCGGCCCGGGCCGTACGACCTCGTGCCGGGGGCACTCGTACCGCCCCTCCCCGTAGACCACCATCGACCCGGCCAGCACGAGACGCCGTACCCCCGCCTCCGCCATGGCGGCGAGCAGCACGGCCGTCCCGAGGTCGTTGTGCGAGACGTACTCCGCCGCGTCGGCGACTCCGTCGCCGAGCCCGACCCTCGCGGCCTGGTGGCACACGGCGTCCACCCCGGCCAGGGCACGTCCGACGGCGGCCGGGTCCCGCACGTCGGCGCCGGCGTCCTCCCGCACGTCGAACACGACCGCCTCGTGCCCGAGCTCCCGGAGGGCGGCGACCACATGGGACCCGATGAACCCGGCACCGCCGGTGACCAGTACGCGCATACGGCCACGCTAGGCCCGCGACCTGGCCGCACCACGGGACCGCGCCCGTACGTCACGACTCCGTAAGATCGCGCACGGTCAGAGCGACGCGGTCTCCGACGCGGTCGCCCACGCGAACCCGTCCGGGTCGGTGAAGGGCCCGGAGTCGCCGTTGACCGTGAGCCGGTGCGATCCGGTGCCGTCGGGAGAGACACCGACGAGCTTGGCCAGACCCCGGCGCTTGTACAGCGCCAGCTTGACGGAGCCCGACCCGGTGGCGAACTCGACGTACCTGCTGCCGAAGCTCCTCGCCACGGGGAGGCCGTGCTCGACGTAGAACCGCTTGCTCCCGGCCATGTCCGCGACCCCCAGCAGGAGCACGATCTCGTCGATCCGCCGGGTGGCCGGGCCGGTGTCCTTCTTCGACGACGAGGCGATCTGCCAGATCGTCCCGTCCGGAGCCTGCACGACGCCCCCGTAGCCCCACAGCGACCTGGCGGCGGGCTTCAGCGTCGCGGCGCCGGCGTCCACGGCGGCGCCGGCGAGGGCGTCGACGTCGGCCGGCTGGGACACCACGAGCGACAGCGTGAACCCGCGAAAGCCGGTCGTCGGCGCCTGTGAGGCCCGCACGCGGACTTGATCGCCCAGTCCGAACGCGCTGGTGTAGAAGCGGTGGGCGGCGGTGGGGTCGTCCACTTCGAGGGTGACGGATTCGATGGAAGTCATGACGTCGACGCTAGGCGCCGCACGAGACATGCGCTTCTCGAATCCTGACCGGAACGGGGAACGCCGAGAGGCCGCCCCCGGCTTACCTGCCGGCTTCGGAGCCATACCACGCCTCGCCCGCCACCAGCTGGTCGTCGGCAGGCAGACGCAGGACGAGAAGCGCCACGTCATCGGTGGTGCCGGGCGGCATACGGGCGAGCAGTTGGTCGCACAGCGTGTCCAGTGGTGCGTCGGCGAGTGCGAGGGCGTGGCGGCGCAGTCGGCCCAGGCCGGTGTCGAGGTCGCTGCCGGGGAGCTCGATCAGACCGTCGGTGTAGAGCAGCAGGGTGGAACCCGGCGGCAGGGACCGCGTGGCGTTCGGCCGGCTCACGTCGGTGCCCAGCTGGGCACCGAGGACGAGTCCCTGCCCGGCCTCCAGGTACTGCGCGTGTCCGCCGGGCGTCAGCAGGAGGGGCGGCGGGTGCCCGGCGCTGGTCCACCGCAGGGTCCACGGGCCGGTCTGCGGGTGGCCTTCGATCCGGGCGAGGACGAGGGTGGCCATGGGAACGGTGGTGATGGCGGGCATGGCGTCGTCGAGGCGGTCGACGACGCTGCCCGGCGGCCCGGTGTGGTCCCAGGCCATGGAGCGCAGGATGCCGTGCAGTTGGGCCATCCCGGCCGCCGCGGTCAGGTCGTGGCCCACGACGTCGCCGATCACCAGCGCGAGCGTGCCGTCCTTCAGCTCGAACGCGTCGTACCAGTCGCCGCCGACCTGGGAACCGGCCGGGGCCGGCTGGTAGCGGGCGGCCAGCCGCAGGCGGCCGGGCTGCGGCAGCGGGGCGAGCAGGTTGCGCTGCATGGCCTCGGCGACGGCGCGCTGGCGCCCGAACCGCCGGGCGTTGTCGATGACCAGGCCGACCCGTCGGCCGATGTCGCTCACCACATCCAGGTCGCCGCTGTCGAAGGGGTGCGCCGGGTCGGTGCGCACCAGCGTCAGCGCGCCGGTGATCTGCCGCCTGGAGCCCAGCGGCACCGTGATGGCGGACGTCGCGCCCACCGCCCGCAGAAAATCACCGTGCACGGCGGCCAGGGGGGAGCCCGGTGATGGTGAAGCCGTCTCCACCCCGTCCAGCAGTAAGGGATCACCGCCGTTCAGCACATGGACGAGCGGCGAGTGGTCTCCCTCCCCGGGATCCGGAAGGCGCTCGCGCATCCCCTCCAGCGCGACGTACCGGCCCACGGGACCGGTCACCGCCACCCGGTGGACCTGCCCGGAACCGGACCGGAAGTCCACGGCCGCCCAGTCGGCGACGCGGGGCACCAGCAGGCGGCCCAGCCGGGCGAGGGCCTCGTCGGTCTCCAGGGTCTGGCCCAGCACGTCGGTGATCTCCGCGACCAGCGTCAGCCGCTCGTTGAGGTCCTCAAGAGCACTCGTATAGGCCGCACGTTCCCGGCGCGTGCCGTGGTCGCCCGTGACGTCGGTGAACAGGACGGCCACACCCTGGAAGGAGCCGCCGTCCGTCAGGGGAGAGGCGGACCAGGAGATCGTGACCAGACGGCCGTCACCGCGCAGATAGCGGTCGCCTTCCCCGCGCGCGGCGGTCCTCTCGGTCAGCGCCCGGAGCAGCGGGCACCGCTCCCGCGGGGGTGTGCCGCCGCCCGCGTCCCGGTGCAGCAGCTCGTGCGCGTCCTTCCCGCGCACCACGGCGGAGGCCAGGCCCAGCAGCCGCTCGGCGGCCGGGTTGACGGCGAGGATCCGTCCGGCCGGATCCACCACCATCACGGATGTGCTCAGCTGCTCGACGACCTGCTGCCAAAAACCTGTCTCGGCCACCGGCCATGACCGCCCTTCACCCACCGAACCGGGCACCGCACCTCCACCACGCCACGCTCCAGTGCCCCCCACGTGCTGCTTCAACCGGGAGAACGGCCGGGCAGGAAGGGACGCCGCCCGGCCGGACACCTGCCGTCGTCAGCGCACGGGGCGTCGCCCCGCGCGCCGGGACAGCCGCAGCGCGAAGAAGATCACGTCGACGGCGAGGAGCACGATGCCGATGGCCAGGAGATAACCCAGGCCCTGGACCGCCACACCGATGATTCCCAGCACGACGGCCACGAGGACGACCAGAAGGAAGAGGGCCATCACCGCGCGGACCACCTTTCCTGTGCCACGTGTGTTCGGTCACCGGCGGGCGAGCCGGCGCTCGCCCCCCGCTCCCGGCCGGTACGTCATGCCGTAGTGCTGGAAGATCTCCTCCTCCTGCTCGGCCGGAAGAACGTCGTCCGTCCCGATCGACGGGGCTTTGCGCACCTGTGCCCTGGCGTAGGGGACCTTGACGTAACCCGGTCCGAGAACGGCGTCGTCGAGGGGGACGAAGATCAGGCGCCGGCGTCTGGGCAGCCCGGCGCGGACGGTGGCCATGGCCGGTTCGTCGGTGGCGGTGTCCACGTAGACCGATTCGAGCATGCCGATCCTGTTCTGTTTCGGATCGACCACGTCATGGTCGCGCCATTCGCGGATGTCGGCTGAACGGATCATGCCGTACTCCCTGTCTGGTCCCGCCACTTCACACTACTCCGGCCCGGGCCGGAGTACGGTGGGAGGACGAGGACTTTCCGTATGCCGGAATTCTGACCGGCTCCGGACATCGCACGCCCCCCGTCCTCACATGGGCAGCCCGTGACCCCGGCCGCGCCATCCGCATCCAGGCCGAGGAGCCACGTATGCCATCGCCTCACAGTCCGAACACGTCCACGACGGTTCCACCACCGGACCCCGCCCCGTCGCCCCAGGGTTACGACGGGACGTCCCCCTTCCCCTCGGACGGCCCGGCGCCCGCCCGCGACGGCGGTGAGCGGCTGTACGTCGCGGTGACGGGGGTGATCGTCATCCTGCCGTTCGTGGCGATCGGTCTCGCCGGCTGGCTGCTGTGGGGGAGTCTCATCCATCCCGCCGACATCGTGCTCGCCCTCGTCCTGTACACGATCACGGGTCTCGGCGTGACCGTCGGCTTCCACCGCGGTCTCACCCACGGCGGCTACCGGGCCGCCCGCCCCGTGCGCATCGCGCTCGCGGTGGCAGGGTCGATGAGTTTCCAGGGCGACGTCATCGGCTGGGTCGCCACCCACCGCCGCCACCACGCCTTCACCGACCGGCCGGGCGACCCGCACTCCCCGTACCGCTACGGCACGCATCTGCGAGGCCAGTTGCGCGGGCTGCTGCACGCGCACGTCGGCTGGCTGTTCCGCAACGACCGCACACCCGCCGACCGGTACGCCCCCGACCTCCTCGCCGACCGCGACATCCGCGCCGTCTCCCGCGCCTTCCCGATCCTGTGCGTCCTCACGCTCGCCCTGCCGTTCGGAGTGGGCTGGGCCATCGGCGGTACGTGGCTGTACGGCGTAACAGCCCTGCTCTGGGCGGGACTCGTGCGCATCGCGCTGCTCCACCACGTCACCTGGAGCGTGAACTCCCTCTGCCACCTCATCGGTGAGCGCCCGTTCCGCACCCGCCGCCACGACCGGGCCACCAACCTGTGGCCCCTCGCCCTGCTCTCGTTCGGCGAGAGCTGGCACAACCTCCACCACGCCGACCCCACCAGCGCACGCCACGGCGTCGACCGAGGCCAGGTCGACCCCTCCGCCGCCTTCATCCGCCTCCTCGAACGCCTCGGCTGGGTGCACGACGTGCGCTGGCCGACCGCGGACCGGGTCGCGGCCCGTCGCGTCTGACACCGACCACCCGACCCCCTCATGACAGCCGGCAGGAGCCCTCATGAGCACGGCACCAGAGCCCCCGCTTCCCTCCCACCCGGTCCTCCGGCTGCGTCTCGCGCCCCGCAGCGGCATGCCCCGGCCCATCGACGGAGCGTGGTGGCCCCGCTCGTACGACCTGCCGACGGAACTCCCGTCGCTGCTCTCCGGGTTGCCGCGGGCCTGGGGCCACATCGCCAGCGTCACCGTCAACGGGGCGACGTGGCCGACGGCACCCGGCCGGATGCTCGTCTTCAACCAGGTCGTACGACTGCGCAGGGCCCTCGCGGCGTCCGCCCCGCACACCGTCGTCCTGCTCGCCCCCGGCCGGGGCCGCTGGGACCTGCTGGTCGTGCCGCCCGATACGACCGACGAGGCCGCGCAACCGCTCATGGCGGCCGCGGCGAGCGATGACGTGTGACCGCGCGGAACGGCAAGGGATGTGACCACGGCGGTCACACCCCCACGGTGCGCCGCTGATTCCGGCCGTGTGAGCTAGGTGAGCCGTGTGACGAGAGGGCACCGCCGCTCCCGTGCGTCACCCCGGCCTCCGGGCTTGCGTGACGGGCCCGTTCCGCCGTCACGAGCGCGGTCGCGGTCATCGCCGGGCCGGTGTCCGCACTCGCCGCGGCCATCAGCCTGGCGGCCGAGGGGGCGCCGGTCTCCGGGGGAATCACCAGGAGGTCCCAGCGGCCCGCGGTGTAGGACAGCAGGAGGATCTCGTGCGGATCCAGCTCCGAGGTGAACCAACCGACCCTCACCACATGGCCGTTGACGAAGATCCTGGGCGGGAGGAACGGCCAGTGGCGGGAGTTGACCGCGATTCGGGTGATCCGCCCCCACAGCGGGTCCAGCATGTCCGCCAGGCCGGAGAGCTCGCTCGTCAGGTCACGTGAACGAGGCCACCAGGCGCCGTCCAGCTCCGCGCGCCCCGCGGAAGGGCTCTCTGATCTGAGCGCGAGGCGCGCGGTCGGGGTCCTGAACGGAACGGCCCGCAGCGGGGGGTGAGAGGTGGTCGCGGACATCGCGCAAACCCGTCTCCGGACCGCTGCGCGGGTGCAGCCGCCCGATGTCGTCATGCACCGGGAACGACACCGGCGTCGGAGCCGGGGTGCGAAGTGCTCCCGATGAGTTCACGCTACTCCGCGAAGGGGCCGGGCTGACGGTTCCCGGATGCCGTCTCACTCCGTCGGCGGCCGTCCTGCGCGGACCGGCTGGTCTCCAGCCACGACCGTGCGGGTCCTGCCGCGCGGCTGGTGTCCACGATGAGGTCGAGGCGGGTTCCTCCGTCGGGGCCCGCGGGGTAGCTGCGCTGCTCGCTGGCGGCGAAGCAACGGCGGAGAACCTCAGCGACCCGACGGGCGACCTCGGGCGAGGCGGCGACGATGCGGACCTCGGCGTGCCCGTCCGAAGGTGGTTCCGTGGACTGCATGGCGACCTCGGCGTTCGATGTCCTGGTATGAGACGGACCGGTATGAGGCGGCCGGTACGAGACGGGCCGAATCCTCACTCTACTCCGGGCTGCCCCGCAGGCCCCGCGCGTGACCGGCGGGCTTCCCGGCTGCCGTCGGCCGGCTGGAGAGTACCGTGAAACGAGGAAGCCACTCGGTTTCCTCACTCCCTCCGGCATTCCCTCCAGCATTCCCGGCAGGCAGGCGAGAGCGATGTCCGACTCCGACTCCCCGCGTGTGACCAGGCTCCTGCCGGACGCCGTCCACCAGGCCATACGGCCCGGAACGGCTGTCGTACGGCTGGAGACGACACACGACCGGCAGGGCGTGCTCGACGGGGCGTGGTGGCCGCGCTCCCGCGACATCGCCGCCGAGCTCCCCGGCCTGATCGCCGCACTGACGGAGTACCTCGGGCCCATCACCCGTGTCGGCCTGGACGCCGGCGCCTGGGAAGAGCTGCCGACGCGGATGACCATCGACGATCGTGTCGTCCACATCGACTCCTCCGCGGTCGGCGACGACACCGTCCTCATCACCCGGGGCGGGCAGGACCTCTTCTCCCTCCTCGTGGTCCCGCCGCACGCGACGCCCGACGCCGCGCGCGCCGCCATGGCCGAGGCCACGCGCGCCGGCGGCGAGACACAGGCCGAACAGATCCTCATCGACACCGGCACCGAGCGAGCGAAACCCGACGCCACGGAAGTCCCGAGCGCCCCCGGCGAATAGCCCGGGAAGCATCGCCGGTCAGCCGCGGCGGTCCTCGGGGCTGACCGTCGCGGGTACCGGGATGTCCGCGGTGTCGAAGTCACCCGAGACGATCCGCGCGGCCAGCTCCGACAGGCGCAGGTGACGGGCGCGCGCGTACGACCGGAACGCGGCGAAGGCGTCGTCGACGGACGTGTTCCAGCGCTCCGCCAGCACGCCCTTGGCCTGCTCGACCAGGACGCGGCTGGTCAGCGCGGCCTCCAGCTGGCTGTTCTCGACCTGCGACTGTTCCAGCGTGCGCTGCTGGAGGACCGCGATGGTGGCCACGTCGGCGAGTGCCTGGGCGAGCGCGATGTCGTCGTCGCCGAGGCGGTGCGGCGCGGTCTGGAACAGGTTGAGCGCGCCGATGACGCGGCTGCGCAGGCGGAGCGGGAGGGCATGCGTGTTCACGTATCCCGTCTCGCGGGCCCGTGCGGCGAAGTGCGGCCGGCCGTCGGCGGGCTCCGGCCGCGTCAGCTCGATGTTCGTCCGGGCGGCGCCGGTGCGGTAGCACTCCACGCACGGGCCCTGGTCGTGCTGGAGCGCGAACAGTTCCAGCAGGCGGGTGCGCTCGTCCGAGGCGGCGATGATCCGCAGTTCTCCCTGCGCGTTCGCGAGCAGGATCCCGGCCGCCGACACGTCGAGCAGCTCGACGCAGCGCTCGGACAGCCGGTGCAGCAGGTCGATGACGTCGAAGTCCTCGACGAGGGAATCCGCCACTTCCACGAAGATCTCGGCCATACGACGTTCGCGGGCCATGCCGGTCATCCCTTTCCCCTTCCCACTGTTGCCGCAGGGACCATGGCTCCGGGCAGGGGCGAATGGGGCAGTTCCCCCCTTGTCCGTACGGTCCGCTGGGCCTGTTCGAGGAGTACGCTGAAATCACCGAGGATATTTCGCGCACCGGCTTCCAGGCTCGTGTCGTTTTCGGCGCTCGAATATGCCGGGCCGGTCGCGATCGGCCCGGAGCAGGGTTCGCGTCATGACTGCGACCATTTCCCACCCGGTGACAGCCGAAGCCGATGACCGGTTCGCCTCGTCCTCTCTGCGTCTGTCGCTCGCTCCCGTCGGTCCCGCGCCGGCTCTGCTGGACGGCGCCTGGTGGCCCCGTTCCCGCGATCTCGGGGCGGAGCTCCCCTCCCTGACCGCCGTACTGGATCCGCTGTGGGGGCGGATCACCCGGGTCACGGTGAATCCCACCCACTGGCCGGTCGTTCCCCGCAAGGTGCCCGTCGCCGGGCACGTGGTGAAGGTGGGCTGTTTCCTGCCCGAGCAGGACGCGCACGAACTGCTGCTGCTCTCGTACCACGTGGGCCGCTGGAACCTCCTGGTGATCCCGCCGCAGACGACCCCCGAGTCGGCCGCCCGGCTGATGGCCGCCGCGAGCGACCCACTCGGCACGTCGACCGCGAGCCGGTTGATGGCGGAGGAGGCGCGCTCGCGGACGGCGTACGAGGCGGACCGGGCCGTCGAGGCGGTCTGGGACTCGGAAGGAGGACATGAGGCCGGCGGCGCGGCCGCACGTCCCGGGGCCCCGGCCGTGACCGCGTCGGTGCCGCAGCAGCCGATGGGAAGGTGAGACCAGTGGAGATATTCGTGTCCGTGGCTGTGATCCTGGGGATGATCGTTCTCGGTGTGTTCCTCATCCATCAGCTGAACTCACAGCACAACGACCGCATCGCCGCCTTCCACTACGGCCGTTCGAGGCTGCCTGTGGCGGGACCGGCTCCGCACAAGGACCCGGGCCGGGCGGGGACGAGCGGCACCGGCCGCCGCCACGACCATCGAGGGCCCGGCGGACGCGGGCGGTTCTCCTGGCGCCGCCCCCGTAAGCAGACCTGAGCCCCACCGCCGCGGCCGGCTCTCCGAGCTCGTCACCGAACGGGCCGAACCGACCGGACCGACACCACGGCCCGCAGCCCGGACCCCGGCCGCAGCACCGCACCTGACAGGCCGGGGTCTTCCCGCGTCCTGTACCCCGGGGCGGGGACAGCCCGGGGCGGGACGGCACAGAGCCACCCTCCCTCCAGGACACGATGCCCACCGGGCGCGGATCCGTCCGGTTCATGGCGCATCCCCGGACGGCCGATCCAGCACAGTGCTCGCGAACTCAAACCTGTGCATCGGCCGTTCCTCCGCCCCACGATCACCCCGTATCGGCGGCACGCCGCGAGGGCCGGTCCCGGTCCGCCCGCGCGGCACTCTCCGACGGGCATCCTGAACCGAGGAGCCATGCCCCTTCCACGGCTGAACGTCCACCGGCACGACCACACCACCCACGTCGATGCCCAGGGTGAGGCAAGCGCACCGACTCCCGCCCACGCCGTACGTCTGCGCCGGCTGAACCGCTGGCAGGCCGAGACCCTGCGGGAGGACCTGGCCGACCTGTACGTGGAGTCCTCACGCGCGCAGGAAGGCGAGGAGTACCGGGCCCGGGAGGCGTTTCTGCGACGGCTCACCGGTGCCATCCGGCGGCCCGGATTCGCGCTGCTGATCGGGGAGGACACGGCCTTCGCCGGGTGTGCCTACGGATTCCCCGTACCGCGCGACGGGACATGGTGGAGGGGGTTCGAGGGGAACCTTCCGCAGAGCGTCGAACAGCTCACCGCGTCCGGACGCGTCTTCGCGATCACCGAGATCCTGGTGCACCCCCGTACGGACGACCAGGGCCTCGCCCGCAGGCTCCAGAACCGTCTGCTGGCCGACCACCACACCTCGCTCGGGGCGACACTGGTCGACCAGGCCGACGCTCCGGCCCGCGACGCCTTCCTGTCGTTCGGATGGCAGGACATCGGGACGATCCGCCGGCCGACGGATCCCACGGTCCTCCGGCCGACGGCCCCCGCGCCGATGCGGGTCCTGGTCCTTCCCATAGAGCCAGGCACGACTGCCCGCACGGACGCCCACGAGAACCGCACCCGACGGCCCGGCTGACGGCCGAGGCGTGACCTGGGCGGGGAAGAACTCCGACGCGCCCCCGCACGCCGGAGTCGGACGTCAGGTCGCCGCCCGAGACTCGCGCATGCGGTACTCGCTCGGGCTCATGCCGTGTTCCCGCTTGAACGCGGCGCTGAAGGCGAACGCGTTGGCGAACCCGACGCGGTCCGCCACCACGGCGAGCGTCGCCTCCGGTTCGCGCAGCAGGTCGGCGGCCAGGGCGAGGCGCTGTGTCTGGAACATCTGACCCTGCCCTGATCAGGACTCATCCGTACGGACAGCCGACACCGCGCCTTCCTCCTCACCGTCAGCGCGATCGTCGTGGTCTGGCTCGCCGGACAGTGGGCGCACCACGCCTGCCAGGACCGTGAGCGCAGGGCGGCCGCAGCGAGGCCACACGTGTCCGGTGAAAGGGTCTGGGACACCGGCGCACTCGGGTACGACCACGTCGAGGGCGATGTCGGCTGTCCCATGACCCCGCCCGTCGGCGGAGCCCACGACAGAACGTGGATGACCTGCGACGGCACCGTCTACACCGAGACGGGTCCGCGACGAGAACGCAGTGCACTCCCTGGGGCACGGTGCCGTCTGGATCACGTACAACGACACGGCCACCGCCACCGACATCGAGCAACTCGCCGGCAAGGTGACCCGGACGCCCTGCACCCTGATGAGCCCCGTCACCCGGCAGTCCGGGACGATCATGCTCTCCGCATGGGGCCACCAACTCGGTGCGGACTCGGCCTCCGACCCGCGCGTCGAGCAGTTCATCACCGCCTACGTCCAGGGTCCCCAGACTCCGGAACCGGGTGCTCCCTGCGCTGAGGGCCTCGCCGCGCCCAGGTGATCAGCCGGAATCGGCGACGGAGCCTTCGGACGCGCCGTGCCCGGCACGGCGGCGGTACTCGGCGTTGATGCGCTGAGCTTCCTCGAGCTGGTCCTCGAGGATGACGATGCGGCACGCGGCCTCGATCGGGGTGCCCCTGTCGACGAGCTCGCGGGCGCGCGCCGCGACGCGCAGCTGGTAGCGGGAGTACCGGCGGTGTCCGCCCTCCGAGCGCAGCGGAGTGATCAGACGAGCCTCACCGATGGCTCGGAGGAAGGCCGGGGTGGTACCGAGCATCTCGGCGGCCCGCCCCATCGTGTATGCGGGGTAGTCGTCGTCTTCCAGACGATCGCTGAGCGGGGTATCTGCTGTCATGTCACCTCGTAGTGCAACGCGTCGAGGGGCCCTGGTGCCGTATGGCACCAGGGCCCCGAAGGAAATTGAACACCATCTGTCGGCCCTAATGCTGCGCCGACCTTCTGTTTCCGCTACCGGCCCTTTGGGAGGGGGGATGCGGGGATCGCGGCTGCGTGACCGGGGACCACCTTCCAATCCGGGGTCTTGCGGTACCCGGCCGAGCGCCGCTCGGGCCGGGCGATCCTGATGGCGTCTGCTCCTCCGTCCTTCTCTGCTCAGTGATCCTGTTCCAACGAGAAAAAGGCTAACTGCGCCAGAGCCCAATGTCTACTCTGGCAAGAGTAGATTTTTGTTCGCTGGTGGCGCAGGTTGTCAGTGGCCCGCAAGGGCGGCGGGACGACGACGAGGGCCCTGCCGACGCGCGTCGGCAGGGCCCTCATCGGGATCGGGGTGGGCGGTTGTCCGCCCGTCCTCATGCGTCCAGGGGTGCGGCGCCGAGCAGTGCCGACGCGGTCTGGAGCGGGGTGGGGACGCGCACGGGCGCGGCCTCGGGGTGGTCGTGACAGGTGAAGCCGAGGCGGGTCATGGCCCGGATGACTTCGCTGCCCGTGAAGTCGCGGCGGTCCTGTCGGGTGATGACCTGGCCCACCTGCTTGACGGGGTAGCGGCGGCGGCCGATGGTCACGGACTCACCCGTGACGGTCTCGGGCGTGACGCCCTTCATCGAGGCCAGCACCCCGCTCTTGGTCAGGTCGAACGGGTACCGGGCGATGACACAGCGCATGATGCCCCCACAGGGAGAAGGAGAACGGCTGACCGGGTGAGGCGGATCAGCTGGAGAGGGCGAGGACGCCCGGGGTCCGGCCGTGCTCCCCGACGGCGGTGCGCCGGGGGACGGTCGAGGTGCACGGTCCGTCGAGGACGTCCCGCAGCCGGGTCCGGTCCGTGTACGTGGAACTGCCGCGGTGAACGACGAGTTCGGCCAGGGTGACCGAGCCCGTGCTCTGGTCGTCCCCGTCGCACAGGGTGAGGTACTCGACCCGGGCGCCGACCATGACGGACAGGGCGACCTCGACGGTCATGTCGTCCCCGACCCGGGGGCCGGACGCGTCCATGGCGTCGACCAGGGACACGACGGAGGGATCCACCTGCTGGCACTGCGTCTGAACCGGTGTCAAAGCTGCCTCCGCGGAGATGGGTGAGCTGAGGATCGACGCAACAGGCCTAGGCCGCCGGGTCGAAGGCGGACCGCTGTGCCCTGCGCCGCCCGGCCTGTCCGGTGGGGCGCCCCTGGACGGGGCGGTTCCGGCGGCCTCGGGACGAGGGCGCCCCGGACGCGGAACGGCGGGGAGCCGGAGCCGGTGCGGTGATGACGACAGGGACACCGGACGGCGTCTGGGCACCGGTGATCCGGCTCAGTTCCGCTTCACCCGAACGCACCGGGGTGACCTGGGGGGTGATGGCGGCCGAAGCCATCAGCCGGGTCATGCTGCGGCGCTGGCCGGGTGTCACGAGGGTGACGACGCTGCCGGACTCGCCGGCGCGGGCGGTACGGCCGCCGCGGTGCAGGTAGTCCTTGTGGTCGGTGGGCGGGTCCACGTTGACGACGAGGTCGAGGTTGTCGACGTGGATGCCGCGGGCCGCGACGTTGGTCGCCACCAGCACCGTCACATGGCCGGTCTTGAACTGGGCGAGGGTCCGCGTGCGCTGGGGCTGGGACTTGCCACCGTGCAGAGCCGCGGCGCGGACGCCGTTGTTCAGCAGGTGCTCGGTCAGCCGGTCCACGGCGCGCTTGGTGTCCAGGAACATGATCACCCGGCCGTCCCGCGCCGCGATCTCGGTCGTCGTGCGGTGCTTGTCCGCTTCGTGCACGTGGAGCACGTGGTGCTCCATCGTGGTGACCGCACCCGCCGACGGGTCGACGGAGTGGACCACCGGGTCCGTCAGGTAGGTGCGGACCAGACGGTCGACGTTGCGGTCCAGGGTGGCCGAGAAGAGCATCCGCTGCCCCTCGGGGCGCACCTGGTCGAGCAGGGCGGTGACCTGGGGCATGAAGCCCATGTCGGCCATCTGGTCGGCCTCGTCGAGGACGGTGATGGCGACGTCGTCCAGCCGGCAGTCGCCGCGGTCGATGAGGTCCTTGAGCCGCCCCGGCGTCGCGACGACGACCTCCGCCCCGGTCCGCAGCGCACCCGCCTGCCTGCCGATCGACATGCCGCCGACCACGGTGGCCAGCTTCAGCCGGACGGAGCGGGCGTACGGGGTGAGCGCGTCGGTCACCTGCTGGGCGAGCTCGCGGGTGGGGACGAGGACCAGGGCGAGCGGCTGCCGCGGCGCCGCACGCCGGCCCGCCGTACGGGCCAGCAGCGCGAGGCCGAAGGCGAGGGTCTTGCCCGACCCGGTGCGGCCGCGGCCGAGCACGTCACGCCCGGCGAGGGAGTTCGGCAGGGTCGCCCCCTGGATGGGGAACGGCACGGTCACGCCCTCGTGGCCGAGCGCGGCCAGCAGCGGCGCCGGCAGGTCGAGGTCGGCGAACGCCTCGACGGCGGGCAGCGCGGGCGTGGTCGTCACCGGCAGCGCGAACTCCCCCTGGAGTGCGGCCGGCCGGCGCTCGTAGCCCTTGGAGCGCCGCGGAGCGCCCGAGCCCTTGGCGGCGGACCCCCGGGAGCGGTCGTAGGAGCGGGTCGGGCGGGCGGTGCGTACGCGGTTCAAGCGGAACCTTCCTCGATGTGAGCTCGTGGGCACGTAGCAAGGAATTTCCGCCGCGCAAATGAACGGCGCAGAGAATCGCGAGAACGAGCCGGAGATGTTGGGCGCGGATTTATTGTCACGCGCCCTGAAAAGCAGCGAGCCGGGGCCCGCACCCCAAGGTGCGGGCCCCAGCTGCGAAATATGCGTTGCTGCCGCGATGTCAGGCGGGAACGATGTTCTCGGCCGTCGGGCCCTTCTGGCCCTGCGCGATGTCGAAGGACACCTTCTGGCCTTCCAGCAGCTCACGGAAGCCCTGGGCGGAGATGTTCGAGTAGTGGGCGAAGACGTCGGCGCCGCCGCCGTCCTGCTCGATGAAGCCGAAGCCCTTTTCCGCGTTGAACCACTTCACGGTACCAGTAGCCATGTTAATTCTCCTTCGGAGACGATGTTCGGAATTCACCCTGTGCGGATTCCGCGTCGCCGTGCTGATTACCCCGTAGGAAAATGAACCTTCTGGCAACCACACCTGCAACTGAGATCGACAGTAGCATGGCGTGACCGGCGCTGTGTGGATCAATAATTCCGCCCCGTCCGGAGGTCGAGGAATACTCGCCGTGTGCCGCACAAATTTCTCATCTCGCAAAAACAGATATTGGTCCCGCGTGGACGCACTGTTCCTGCCGCGTACTCCCGGCCGCAGCGCCATGACCTCCCTCGATGGCTCCTGCGCCGCGGCCGTCCCCCTCAGCGGACGGGACGACGGCGAACGCGCCGGGACGCCACGATCGCGATGAAGGTCACATCGGCATACGGGTGACCTGCGGGAGGATCCGGTGGCGGTCAGCCACCCGAAGGGGGTCCGCACTGCCGAAGTCAGTCGAAGGTGGCGAGATGATCGGCATCGCCGCCTCGCCACTCGACGAGGAAGATCGTCGCGTCGTCGCTCGTGGCGCCGCCACGCCCGTGTTTCAGGGCGTGGGAGAGCGCTCGCACCACCGACCGCACCTCGGTGCGGTCGCGGAGGACCCGGTTGGTCCATTCGATGAGCTGTTCCTCACCGAACTGTTCCCCGCCGGGCTGGCGCTCCTCGATCAGGCCGTCGGTGAAGCACAGCAACCGGTCCCCGGGGCGCAGCATCCGCTCGCTGACCACCGGCTCCTCACCACCGAAGCCGACCGGCAGCGTGGTCGGGCTCTCCAGCCGGTCCACCACGGCGCGATCGCGGATCAGGAGAGGGGCCGGGTGGCCGGCGTTGACCCACTGAAGCCGGCCGGTGGCGATGTTCAGCACCATCATCTGCGCGGTGACGAAGTGGTCGTTGCCGAACTGCTCGTTGATCGCCCTGTCCATGAACGCGTAAACCTGGGACAGATCGGTGTGGGACCGCCGCGTGTGTCGATAGGCACCGACGGCCACCGTCGCCATGGTCGCCGCATCCAGCCCGTGGCCCATCGCGTCGAGCATGGCCACGTGGAGGATGTCGCCGTTGAGGGCGTAGTCGAAGCTGTCGCCTGCCACGTCGTAGGCGGGCTCGAGGATTCCGGCCACCTCGACCTGCGGAACGGTCATCGACAGCGGAGGCAGCAACGACCACTGGATCTCCGCGGCCACGCTCATCGGGGCGCTGCGGCGGGCCTGGAAGAACTGGTCGGTGTAGGCGTCCTTGGTGACGATCATGTCCGCGACCAGACCGGCGAGTCTGCGGAGCAGCCGCCGGTCGTCGTCATCGACGTTGTCCAGGGTGACGGCCATCGCCCCGATCTGATCGCTGCCGTCCAGCAGCGGCAGGTACATCCGCACACTGCCGTCCTGCGGCACCTCTACCGTTCTGCTGCTCAGGAACGCCTCGCCGGCGGGGGAGTCCTCGACCGGCTCGGGGCCGCCGACCTTCAGCCTCCGGCCCGGCAGCGGCACCAGCAGGACCTGTTCGTAGTCCTGCAAAAGGATGGAGACGTCCCGCCCCCCGACCCTGGCCACCTCTTCCGCGACGAGCGGGGCGATCAGGTCCGGCGGCATCTCGTGAGCCCGGTCCAGCAGCACCCCCAGCAGTCGCTCGCCGAACCCCTCCGACCGGTCCACCCCGATCCGGTCCGGCTCCCGCCCACCGGCCGTCATCGCTGTTCGCCGGCCCGGGCGTCAGGCAGCGCCGCTGACGCCCGGGGCGACGAAGCGCCTGTGGAGTGGGAAGAACTCCGGCTGGGGGGCGCTCCTCACCCTCATCTCGCCCTTGAGCACAGGTTCGATCCTGCCGGCGATGAACCGGGCGAAGTGCTCCTCCGACTCCCAGATGTCGAGCACGTTCAGGCCATCGGCGGTGAACCACGCCACGTGCAACACGCACCCGTCCGGGGACTCCTCTTCCCAGCGCACCCTCTTGCGCGCCGCGTCGTACAAGTCGGGCGTGATCTCGGGCCAGACGAAGGTCGTCACGACTGCCATGAAGGTGCCTCTCAATCGCCCTCGGCGCGGCGCGGCCTGCGCGGCCTGCGCGGCCTGCGCGGTCTGTGCGGGGTACGCACGACGACGCTAAGTAGCTCGGGTCCACGAGGCACTTCGGGGCGGGCCATTCGTGCGCTGCGGGTACGACGCCGTGGATCGGCGGGGTCCCCTCACGACCGACGGGACCGAGCCGTCCAGATCGACCTCGGAGCCGCCTGGTCGGACGGCGACGTCGCCTGATCCGCTTCCGCCGTCGGACAGCGGGTGACGCCATAGACCGCTACAACCCCTCCTGGCCGGCGTGTGCGGCGCTCCAGCTGATGTGAGGGGGCTCGACGCGTGCGCACAGGGGGCCGCCCTGGGCGTCTGTCAGGCCGAGGCGGCCGACCAGCAGTCCGTCGCGTGCGGCGGCGGTGAGTACGTCGGCGGGGATGACGTCGAGCATCAGCTTGGCGCGGCGGAACATGGTGAAGACACCCGACTCGTCGACCGTGCCCCACGACAGGTAGATGAACCGCCGGCCCAGACGGTCCTGCACGTAAGGGCCTTTGATCTCGATGCCGGTCGGCGAGGTGCTCGTGGTGCACTCCAGCGTCCAGGTCGCGGACGGTGCGTCGGCGGGCTGTGGCTCGAGGAGTTCGGCCGGACGGTCGCGGCGTTGCACGGCGACGTGGATGTCGCCGTACGCGGGGAGTCTGCCGGGCAGGTCGACGGCGTCGATGCGGATGCGCATAGGGCCATCATCCCGCCATCGTCCGCGCGGAGGTCGTCCGGCCTCGTAGCGGGTGGACCTCCGGCGCGGCGCGTTCCGGCAGGCCCGCGGCTCAGTGGTCGTCGCGGATGGTGGTCGCGATGCCGTTGCTGATCACGACCTCGGCGGTGAAGCCCTTCTTGGCGGCCGTCTCCAGTTCGGCCTCGGTGCACTCGATGCCGCCCTGGCCGCCTTCACCCGTGTTCGTGTCACCGCAGATGTCGCCGTAGTCCCAGATCTCGGTGTCCTCGGCGACGAGGAACTGCTGCTCGACGCCCTTCATGTCGGAGACCGTGTACTTGCCCGGCGCGAGATAGGTGACCTTGCCGTTCTTGAACGAGCCGCTGACGCCCTTCTTCTTCTCCGACTTCTTCTCCGAACTCGACTTGGAGTCCGACGCCTTCTCCGCGACCGCCGCCGTGCCCGTTCCGTTCGTGCCCGTTCGTTCGTCCCCGACGAGCTGTCGCCGGTGCCGTTCTGGCACGCCGTCATCAGCAGCCCGGCGGTGATCGCGGCGGTGGCGACGACGGCCTTGCGCACCGAAGTGGGGAGTGGCAGGGAGCCGGCGGCCTCCGCACCGGTTCCCGCTCTGTGCTGACTATGAGGAGCCCCGGAGCCCTCAGGTCGCACGCGTCTTTCCTTCAGAACACCGCCGTGGCAGCCATGACACGGCAACACATCGGCTGTGGGCGGCGGTTCGCCGACGCGCCGCCCTGCGTCATGCGGCCGTGTGCCCCGTCACCGGCCGTTCCCCGGACTGTAGGGCTGGAGGAGCTGGTCGACGGGTGCGTAGTCGTCGGTGAGCGGTCGGGCGTCGCCGATCCAGGACGTGAGGTCGTCGCCGGTGGAGATCTTCCAGCCGGTCTGCCGGGCGTCCAGCGCCTTCTGGGTCGCGCGCAGGTCGACCGGCCGGTCGGAGGCGATCACCAACAGATTGCCGCCCAGGGCTGTGGCGGTCGGGTCGAGGCCGATATCGGCGGGTTCGCCGACGAGGGCGACGTGCTCGAACGTCTCGCCGAGGGTGGCCGCTTCGGCACGTGCGAAGGCCAGGCCCCCGTGATCGATGAGGTTGGCGACGTACAGGCCGTCCTCGTCGAGCACCCGCCGTACGTCGGTCATCGCCTCCACCGTGGTGAGGTGCCACGGCACGCTGACGCCCCCGAAGGCGTCGCCGACGACGAGGTCACGGCTGCCGGCGTCCAGCCGCCGCAGCCCGAGTCTGCCGTCCTCGACGCGTACGTCGATACCGGCCGCTGATCCCAGACCGAGTTGGTCGCGGTCGATGCGCACGACCCCACCGTCGATCTCGGACACGAGGCTGCGCGTTCCGGGCCGGGCGGCCGCGAGGTAGCGGGGAATGGTGAGCCCGCCGCCGCCCACGTGATGGGCGGCGAGCGGCTCACCTTCGGGAAAGGCGGCGTCGACCACCGACGCGATGGCGCGCACGTACTCGAACTCGAGGAAGGCCGGGTCGTCGAGGTCGACGTAGGAGTGCCGCAGGCCGTCCAGGACGAGTGTGCGGCCGCTGTCCCGGTCGGGGTCCGCTACGACCCGGGCGCAGTGGTACCTGGTCTCCGTGTCGCAGCCACCGGGCGCGACCGTCGTGGCGAGGCCGCCGGCGACGACCACGAGGGCCAGGGCGGGGGTGCCGCTCCACCCACGCGTTCGCCACTCGACCAGCGCCGAGCCGATCACCAGCAGGGTGCCGAGGCCGATCAGTATGCCGCTGACCGGCAGCCGCGACACGAGGACGAACCCGGTGAGGACGGTGCCGACGATGGCCCCGACGGTGCCGACGCCGGACAGCCGGCCGACGACCGTTCCGGTCTCGGCGAGGCTGGTGAGCCGCAGCTTGGTCACGATCGGCGTCACCGCCGAGAGCAGCGCGCCCGGCACGAGGATGGTCAGCGACGCGATCAGCAAGAGCAACGCCGGCGCCCACTCCGCGGTGCTGCGCAGCACGGCAGGGGTGAGCGCCACGACCGCTCCCGACACCCCGAGCGAGGGGCCCAGGAGCCGGCGTGGATCGACCTGGTCGGCTATGCGCCCGCCCAGCCAGGAGCCGACGGCGATCGCGGTGAGGGCGATGCCGATCACCATGGTGCTGGTCTCGAGGGTGAGGCCGAGATAGGGAGCCAGCAGCCGCAGAGCGACGATCTCGACCACCAGGACCGCGGCTGAGGACCCGAACACCAACACTGCGGCGGTACGGGGACCCAGGCCGTCGTTGTGAGGCGTGCCCTCGGCGACAGGCGAGGAAGACGATCCGGTCACGGGCGACATCCTTGCATGCGATGCCCGTACGGCGCCCCGACATCGCTGCCGCTCCCGCAGCGCGAGCAGCCCCGCGTCGACATCGTCCGGGGCGAGGTAGCGGACCGGATGCGGCGGGCCCCCTTTGCCCCGCGTCGGCATCGACCGAGCAACGTCCCCGCCGGCGTGCCCCGTGCCGGAGCGTCAGCGCTGCGACCGTGCCTGTGCGCTTTCGTCGTCGCGCGCGTGGGGCGAGGTCGTGTGCCGGGCGAGGACCCGCGCTGTGCGGGGTGTGCGGCTGACGGCGAGGGCGAGCAGCGGTAGCGGGGTGAGGGCCGCGGAGACGGTGCCGACCAGGGGCGGTCCGGTCAGGCCGAGGGAGGAGCCCACGGCCCTGCCGGCGATGGCCGACCCGGCGGCGATGCCGGTGTTGCAGGCGGAGGTGGTCAGCGCTGAGGTGAGGGTGGGGGCGTCGCCGGCGAAGCGGACGGCGAGCGAGGTGACGACCGGGTTGACGGTGAATCGGGCCAGGGCCATGAGGACAGGCGCTACTCGCGGTGCCGACTTCCGCTGCGCTCCCCCGATCGGCCTCGGCCTCGGCGCGCGCACGCCCGAGGAGACAGCGATCTCCATCACCGCGGAGATCGTCGCCCACACCAACCGGGGAACGGGCCTGCCGTTGTCCCACCTGTCCGGCCCGATCCACCGGAACCGGGCGCTCGTGCCCTGATGCATCTCACAGCTGGTTCGCAGCCGTTTCACGCCCGCGGAGGGTTCCGGGACAGGCAGCCGAATAGGATATGGACTCATGTCGAACCCTGATGAGCTGCTCGTCGCCATTTCCGCCGCGGTGGAATCCGAGCGAAGCAATCAGATGTCACTGACCGTGGTCGTCGGCGGTGCCGTCATCACCGGCCGGCTGGCTCCCGAGGCCGTGTGGAGGGAGCGGGTGGCGGAGGTCCTGAAGGACTCGGACCACCTCGGCCCGTTCTCCGACGTCTTCACCCGCGGCCCACGCCAGAACCGGCCCGGCCACGGCGAGACGCCCACGCACCTGCACTTCCACCTCGCCCGGATCCTCCAGGGCAGCCTCGGGATCCCCGAGACGGGCGGCATGTACCGAGTCGCGATCAAGGACGTCAGCGCGTGGACCGTGGGCGATTTCAGCTACATCGACCGGTGACAGGCAATTTCGGGCATGCCGGCCCGCACCGTCACACGCGGGCCGGTCTCTCCCGTGAAAACCCCACCCACACGCGGCCGGCCCGTCGGCCGGCCGCGTCCGTCATTCGCTGAGCAGCCCTACGGCCCACTGCGACGGCTACCGCGCCGCGGCCGCGGCCCGCACCGCCGACCTCGCCGGCCTCGGGATCGACGCCGAGCCCCACGCCCCCGTGTCCCCCGCCGTCCGGGACGGGATCACCTCCCCGTCCGAACACGCCCGCCTCGACCGGCTGCACGCCGTCCGCCCCGGCATCCACTGGGACCGTCTGCTCTTCAGCGCCAAAAGGTCCGCTTACAAGGCATGTTCGTCCAGCGCGCCCCGCGTCCTCCATTTCGAGGACGCCGGGATCACGTTCTCCCCGGGGACCGGCACGTTCGCCGCACACCTGGCGGGCGAGGCCTTTGTCCTCACGGGGCGCCGGCACGTCTGCGACGGCATCCTGCTCACCGCGACGGCATTCCCGGCGGACCCGCCCCCTGGACAGACCATCACGTCAGCGGCATCCCGGTCTGCGACCGTAAGCTGACGGCTCCTCGCAGCGCGTGTGGAACTCGCCGAGTCACTCGGCGGGGGACATGAAGGCGGCGAAGGTCACCGACGCGAAGAAGCGGTTCGAGGACGCTTCCGAGCGGCTGCGGAAGGCTGCCAAGACGCATCCCGGCGTCAAGGTTCTCGCCGGGCCCGCGAGTCAGGAGAGAACGGGGGCGTCGCGCCCCGACCAGTCCCACGGCGAAGAACACCCCGGGCACCGTACCGACGAGCGCGAACACAGCGGCCCGGAACGCGGGCAGTGGTGCACGAAACCTCGTGGCGGACCCACCTGTTGAAGGCGGCTCAAACAAGTACCGATCGTGATCCTGTTACGAGCTCATAGCATCCTCGGACTCGCGATGATGATCCCGTCACTGTTCACCCCTTCAACCCATATCAAGCAAATCAGTCGAAAAATTCATATCTAGGACGTTGCAGGTGTTTTCGCGATTAGACAGCAGAAGTGCGTCGACTGCTCGGCGTCAGTGGCGAGTGATGCTGTGGGTCACAGCGGGTGTGGCGGCTCTTGGGCTCGCTGTCGCACTGGTGATCGGTCAACCGGGGCCGGTTGCCGACCAGCTGAAAGGGGCGATATTAGCCCCGAAACCGGGGCCGCTGTACGGTGGTTTGGCGTTGATGTCGGTGGTGCTCACCTGGCCGCAACGGATCATCGCGGCTGGCGCCGCGATCGGCATGGACGGCGTCCTCTTGTTGGTGCGGTGGGCGGCCGGTATCAAAGTGGCCGACGGCCATTTCTTCGGCAATGGCGCGTTGTTGGTGATGTTGGGCTATGCGGTCATCGCTGTTACGCGCCGCACCGGCTGGGAACGAGTCCTCCTGTTGAAGGGCGTCGGGCTGGGCCTGCTGCTGGTGGCCGGCCGCAAGTCCGGCGACGCTTGGCTGCTGATCACGTCGAAGACCCGCCCGGCGGTGCTCGACCAGTACGTGGCGACCGCCGATCACGCGCTGGGCAACCCTTCGTGGCCGGCAGGCCGCATGCTCCAGGCCACCGGCCCGATCGGCATCCATCTTCTCGACTTGGTCTACGCAAAGCTTGCGGTGGCCGCGATTGTCGTCACGCTCTACCAGCTGCGTCACGTAGCGGTCGAGCGCCGCTTCCCGAGCCATCATCTGGTGCGGACGTTCCTGGTGATCGGCCTCCTCGGGCCGGGCATCTACATGCTTTTTCCGGTGGTCGGACCGGTCTTCGCCTACGGTCCGGGCGCTTCCGGGACCGGCGGCGTGCAGTGGGCGGCGGCCAACCTGTGGCCGCACACGCCGCTGCCGATCACCACGCCGCGCCTGATGCCATACGACGAGATCACCCCCCGAAACTGCATGCCCAGCCTGCACACGGCGTGGGCCGTCGCGATCTTCATTCATTCCCGCAAGGGTCCACGGATCCTGCGATTCGCCGGTACGTTCTGGCTGGTTGCCACGCTCGCCGCGACGCTGGGTTTCGGCTACCACTACGGCGTGGATCTCGTCGCCGGCGTGGTGTTCGCGCTCACCATCGAGGCAGCGCTGCGTTCGCTCGACCGTGGCTTGGACCGGCGGGGGATCCAGCTGGTCGTCTACGGCACCGCGGTCTTCGCGGCGCTCTTGGTGTCGTACCGCTATCTTCCGATGGAGATGGCCAGACACCAGGAGGTCTCCGGATCACTTCTCATTCTGGCGATGACCTCAGTGGTCTACGGCTACGTACGGACCGCCAGACTGTGGGAACCGACGGCGATAGCCGCACGGAAACCGGAACCGCAACCCGAACCGGTTTGAGCGAGAACAGCCCCTGCGACTCGGCCGTGGCGGCCACCACGAGGTCGACGCGTTCAGCCGCTGCGCCAGGCCGATTCGAGGGCCGTCCGGTTGGTGCGCAGAAGATCGTCCAGGTCCGTCTCGTAGAGCGAGTCCGGCACGTTGTCGGAGAAGATCTCCAGGACGCAGGGCCCGCGGTAGCCGACGCTGTAGGCGGCGTGCAGCAGTCGGCCCACCGGGATGGCGCCGGTGCCGACGCTGCGCCGGTCCATCCGCGAGCGGGGTGTGCGCCAGTCGCTGACCTGGAGCAGGAACAGGCGGTCGGGAGCGTCCGCGAGGCGGGGGACGAGATCCGGGTCCTGCCACAGGTTCCACAGGTCGAGGCAGACGCCCACGTTCTCGCGGTCGACCTCCTGGACGATGTCGAGCGCCTGCCGGTAGGTCCAGATGGCGGTCTCCGCGTTGAGCAGGACGGGGTTGAGGGGTTCCAGCGCGATCCGTACGCCGTGGTCGGCGGCGACGTCCGCCAGTTCGCGGTGATGGATGACGGTCTGACGGATCGCCTCGTGCAGGTTCCCGTCGGGCGCCGGCCCGGTGTTGGTGACGAAGGCCGCGCCCGGGGCGAACGGTGCGATCAGCTCCACGCTGCGGCGGAAGCGGGCCAGCCGGTCGCGCCGGGTGGTGGGGTCCGGCTGGGTCTCGCTGGGGAACACGGTCCGTACGACGGGCTGGACTGAGCTGATCGGCAGTCCCGTCTCGGCGACGGAGGCGAGTTGCGCCTTGGCGCGGTCATGGTCGTCGTGGAGTTTGGTCTCGCACAGCTCGATCGCTTCGACACCCAGGCCGGCGTAGTGCGTCAGGTCCTCCTCGAAGGACCAGGGCATGGTGGTGAACTGGTTGACGCCGTAGGGGAAGGCGAACGGAGGTGTGGTGCTGTCCGTGAGAGTCATACGAGTACCTCCGTGTCGTCCCTGCTGTCGGTCAGGAAGCCGGTGACCGTCCGGTGGAACTTCTCCGGCTCGTCGAAGAACAGCCCGTGGCCGCTGTGCTCGAAGAAGACGGTCCGGGCTCCCGGGAGCGCCTCGCCGACCCAGGCGGGGCCCTGCCAGGGGAACACCTGGTCCTGACGTGCCACCAGGACCAGGCTGGGCAGCCGGATCGTGGGCAGCAGATCGCGCCAGTCGTGGCGGGTGTGGTCGGCCATCAGGGCGTTGCGTGCGTACGCCGGTGACTTGGCCATCTCGGCCAGGAGCAACTCCTTCTCCTGCGGGGTGGGTTCGCCCGCGAAGATGGTGCCGATCTGGTCCTCGTCGAAGGCCGGGGGGTCGCAGGTGAGCTGGGTCTGCAGGGCGGCCAGCGAGGGCTCGTCGTAGCAGGTGGCGTGTGCGTGCGGCCAGTCCGGCGCGTAGTACTGGCGGGGCGCCTGCTCGACGTACACCGCGCGGGCCAGGCGGTGGCTGCCGAACAGTTCCAGATAGCTCCAGATGACCGGGCAGCCCAGTGACCAGCCCAGGACGGTGACCTCGCGCAGGTCGAGTTCCTCGAGGAGCTCGAACAGGTCCTTGGCCAGCCGCGACACCCGGTAGCCGTGGCGGGGTTTGCCGGAGTCGCCGTGACCGCGCAGATCGACGGTGATGACGCGGGCGTGTTCGGCGAGGGCGTCCAGGTTGCGCGTGAAGAAGCGGCCGCTGAAGCCCCAGCCGTGGATCAGGACGAGAGGAGGGCCGGTGCCCTGTTCCTCGTAGTGGATCGTGACACCGTCGCTGGTGGTGATGTTGCCCATCGTTCTCCTTCGACGTGGATGGTGTGTCCCCGCGGTGTCCCCACCAGCGGTGGGCTGCCGGGGTGTTCCCGGCGCGCTCGTCTCAGTGCCTCCCGGCGCCCGGCCCCGGCGGCACAGGGGAGAGGCCCTCACCGAGCGCGGCCACGGCGGCGGCCCCGTGCCCCGCCGCGAGCAGCGGCGTGCGGATGTCCTGCTCCAGGTCGGGCAGGTAACCGAGGAGGACGTCGGCGGGCCCCTGGATCCGTACGCGGCCCAGCGCGGCCGGCAGCAACAGGCTCCGGGCCCGCCCGAGCCGCTCGGACCGGCCACCGGACTCCACGGTGACCGGGGCACCGGCGTTGCTGACGATCAGCGCGGTGGAGAAGTCGTGCACCAGTGGGGCCGTGGTGCCCGCCCGCCACCGCTCCAGCGCGAAGTACGGGCCCGCGCACAGCACCGTGCGCTCGACTCCGTCGTCGACCCGGACGCTCAGGCCGGAGTGGAAGTCGGGGCGTGGTCCGGGACGCCACTCGTCGAGCAGCCGCCCGAGGTTGGTGTGCCACTCCGCGTCGTCCAGTTCCGAGTCGTCCTCCATGCGCCGGCGCATGGCGTGCTGCTGGATGTCGGAGGTCTGCTCGATCTCGTAGACCAGTGTGTCCGGGCCGAAACTGTGCAGGGTCCCGCCGGGTACGTAGACGGTCTGCCCGGCCCGCACCGGAAGCCGGCGCATGACCGCGTCGAAGTCCTGCGCGAGCAGGGCCCGGTGCAGTGTGTCCCGGTCCACACCGGCCTTCACCCCCACCAGGGCGGTGGCTCCCGGGGCCGCGTCGAGGACATGCCACGCCTCGGTCTTGCCGTGGGGCTCGTCCTCGAGCCGGCGCGCGGTGTCGTCGTCGGCGTGCAGATGGACCGGAAGGGCACCGGTGCCGTCGATGAACTTGGTCAGCACCGGGAAGCGCGGGCCGCGCCACCCACGCCCCACGAGTTCGTCGGGGTGATCCTCGACGAGCCGGCGCAGCGTGAGTCCGGCCAGCGCGCCGTCCGCGACCCGTGCCCCCTCGCCGTCCACATCGCTGACTTCCCAGGTCTCGGCGACCGGGCCGTCGGGCAGGCCGGTACGGCCCAGCCGTTCGGCGAGGGCCCGGCCGCCGAAGACGTGCTGCTTGACGGGGGTGGTCAGCCGCAAGGGGTACCAGTCCACGGTCACTCCTATTCCTGACGGAATGTCAGAGGATGGGCTGGCCACCGGTGACGGCGATGCGCGCACCCGAGACGTACGCGGCCTCGTCCGAGGCGAGCATGACGTACACGGGGGCGAGTTCGGCCGGCTGCCCGGCGCGTCCCAGCGGTGTCTGGCCGCCGAAGTCCTCGACCTGCTCGGGCGGCATGGTGGCGGGGATCAGCGGCGTCCAGATGGGTCCCGGGGCGACGCTGTTGACCCGGATGCCCCGCTCGGCGAGCGACTGGGACAGCGAGCCGACCATGTTGGCCAGGCCCGCCTTCGTCGCGTTGTACGCCAGCAGGCCCGGCGGCGGCGTGTCGGAGTTCACCGAGCTGGACGCGATGATCGACGCACCCGGCTTCATGTGCGGCACCGCCGCCTTGCAGAGGTGGAACATGGCGCTGAGGTTGGTCGCCAGCGTGTGGTCCCACTCCTCGTCGGGGACCTCCTCGATCGAGTCGCGGAACATCTGGAACGCCGCGTTGCTGACCAGGACGTCGATGCGGCCGAACGCCTCGACGGCCCGCGCCACCACCTCCCGGCAGTGGGCGGGATCGCTCAGATCACCGGGCACCAGCACCGCCTTGCGGCCGGCCTCCTCCACCCAGCGCGCCGTGTCGCGGGCGTCGTCCTCCTCCTCGTTCAGGTGCGAGAGGAGCACATCGGCGCCCTCGCGGGCGTAGGCGATCGCGACGGCCTTGCCGATGCCGCTGTCGCCACCGGTGATCAGGGCTGCCTTCCCGGCCAGTCGGCCGGATCCGCGGTAGCTGTGCTCACCGTGGTCGGCCTTGGGCCGCAGGTCCGCTTCGGCACCCGGAGGCTGTTGCTGCTGGGCGGGCTTGGACATGGGGAAATCCCCCTCTATCTCTCTCATCGCGGGGATCGCTGCACCGGCTGGAGGCGGTGGCGCCGCCGTACCCGAACGAAGGGCCGCGTCAAAGTGCGGCAAAGGGATGGGCGCCGGTGCGCCTGACACGCCGACCGGGGTACCCGGGGCGCCTGGCAGGAAACCACCCCCTACGGCAGTCGTACGATGCAAGGAGAGCCGATGGCCCCGCCCAGCAACCGTGCACAGGATGACCACCAGGGGAGGGGGAAGGGCCACACCGGGAAGGGCCACACCGGCCGCGGGCGACCGGACGGGCACGCACTGCTCACGGACCCGCTGAGCAACAAGGGCATCGCCTTCACACAGGAGGAGCGGGAACGCCACGGCCTGGTCGGGATGCTGCCGCCCGCAGTGCTGTCGCTGGAGCACCAGGCGCGCCGCGCCTGGGAGCAACTACGGGCACAGCCGGACGACTTGGCGAAGAACGTGTACCTGGAGCAGCTCCACGACCGCAATGAGGTCCTCTATTTCCGGCTGCTCTGCGACCACCTCACCGAGCTGCTGCCGATCGTGTACGACCCGACCGTGGGCGAGGCGGTCAAGCGCTACAGCCACGAGTACCGGGGGCCGCGCGGTGTCTACCTGTCCATCGACCGCCCCCAGGACATCCGCCCGGCGTTCCAGGCGCTGGGCCTGGGCCCCGACGACGTCGACCTGCTGGTGGCCACCGATGCGGAGCAACTCCTCGGCATCGGCGACTGGGGTGTCGGCGGCATGCAGCTCTCGGTCGGCAAGCTGGCGGTCTACACCGCTGCCGCGGGCATCCACCCGGGGCGGGCCATCCCGGTGATGCTCGACGTCGGCACCGGAAACCAGGCGCTGCTCAACGACCCGCTGTACGTCGGCAACCGGCACAACAGGGTGCGCGGTGAGGTGTACGACTCGTTCGTCGCCGCCTTCGTGGAGGCGGTGGGCGAGCTGTTCCCGCAGGCGCTGCTGCACTGGGAGGACTTCGGCCCCGGCAACGGCCGCCGTATCCTCCAGCAGTACGGCGAGAAGATCTGCACGTTCAACGACGACATGCAGGGCACCGGCGCGATCACGCTGGCCTGCGTCATGAACGCGGCACGGGTCACCGGCACGCCCATGCGGGACCAGCGGATCGTGGTCTTCGGCGCCGGGACGGCGGGCGTGGGCATCGCCGACCAGCTGCGCGACGCCATGGTCCGCGACGGACTGGACCGCGAGGAGGCCACCCGCCGCATCTGGTGCGTGGACCGCCAGGGCCTGCTGCGGCAGTCCACCGAGGGACTCCGCGACTACCAGCAGCCCTACGCGCGACCCGACGACGAGTGGCCCGACGACAGGCCGGCCGACCTGCCGAGCGTGGTGGACCAGGCACAGCCGACCGTCCTGGTGGGAACCTCCACCCAGCACGGGGCCTTCGCCCGGGACGTGGTGCGTTCCATGGCCCGTCACGTGGACCGGCCGGTCGTCCTGCCGCTGTCCAACCCGACAGAGAAGATCGAGGCCATGCCGGAGGAGGTGCTGCGGTGGACCGGCGGCAAGGCCCTGGTCGCCACCGGCGTCCCGGTACCTCCGGTGGAGCTGGACGGCACCACGTACGTCATCGGCCAGGCCAACAACGCCCTCGTCTACCCGGGGTTGGGGCTGGGCGCCGTGGTGGCCCGCGCCGAGCGGATCACCGACGGCATGCTCCAGGCCGCGGCGGAAGCCGTCGCCGGCCTCGCCGACCTGTCGGAGCCCGGCGCCCCCCTGCTGCCGGAGGTGGAGAACCTGCGCACCTCCTCGGCCGTCGTCGCCGCGGCCGTCGCCCGCCGCGCCGCCGAGGAGGGCGTCGCCCGGGCCCGCCTCGACGACGTGATCCAGCAGGTCCAGGACGCCATGTGGCAGCCCGAGTACAGCTGACAGGACGAGGCATGTGCGCGAGCGTGCCGCTCTGCGTGGCCGTATCGAGCGCCCTTTTTGCTGGAGACCACCAGACCGCTCATGTCCGTCCGTACGCATGTGACGTTTGAGCATGCAGGTGCGCTGGATATTGAGGGCAGCCTGTGACGGCTGTGCCCACGTCATGGGAAACGGGGGATGAGGGTGGCTCCGCGTGCAGCACGTCATCGGCGTTCGGTGAAGCCTCGTGTTCTTGCCGGGGTTTCCGTCGCCGCGGCGGCCGGAATCGCGGTCACCGCGACGATGGCCATGAACGCCGAGGCGGCGTGGACGTCGACGTGGAACGTGTCGGCCTCGGGCTGGACCCCCGACGATTCCCCCACGGTGTCGGTCGACCGGCAGGGCGACGCCCTGCTGGCCTGGAATGCCTGCGACCTGTCGACGCCGGGCTGCTACTACCGGATCCAGGCCAGAGTGAAGACCGCGAGCGGTACGGTGACAGCGATCCGCACCCTGTCGCCCGACGGTGCCGCGCCGTCCTGGCCGGAGGCCGCCTCCGACGACACCGGCGACTCGGCGGTGGTCTGGCAGCAGGACAGCCAGGTCGTGGGCCGCCGGCTCTCGGCCTCCGGCAGCCTCGTCGGACCGCTTCAGAAGCTGTCCACGTCGGCGCCCGCGACCACCCCGGTGGTCGCCGTGACCCCGGGCGGCACTGCGATGGCGGCGTGGACGGAGATCCGCGACGGAAGCTGGTACGCGGTCGCCCGCCGCCTCAAGCTCGACGGCACGCTCGGTGATCCCATCACTCTCGGCTCGGGCTCGGCGGGGAAGCCGGCCATCTCAGTGGACCGCAGCGGCCAGTTCGTCGTCGCCTGGGCGCGCGCCTCGGACGTCGTGGCCAAGCGGATCACGTCGACGTCCGTCTCCTCGACGAAGGTGTTCACGTCGCCCATCGCGTCGTACGGCGGTTTCGGCATGGTGCGGGCCGGCGTGGACCGGGACGGCGACGCGGTCATCACCTACCGCTCCGGCGGCGGCTCCGTCTCGCAGATCTGGGCCTCTCGCTGGAGCCGCACCGGCACCCTGGCGGCTCCCCTGCGCATCTCGGCCTCCACGGACAACGTGGGCTTCCACCACGCCCTCGCGACCGACCTCGACGGCGACTCGATGATCGTGTGGACCCGCCACAGCAGCAGCGGCAAACTCGAGCTGCTCGGCCGCCGCCTCTCCGCGGCCGGTGCCCGGGGCGCCGTCACCGGCCTGGGTCCCGGCGACCGTCCCGACCTGGCCCTCGACGACGACGGCGACGGCATGCTGGTCTTCCACACGGTCGTCCCCAAGTCGACGCCCCCGTACAGCTACACCAAGGCCAGCGCCCGCCTGATCAGCCTTTCCGGCACCTTTGGCACCGTGAAGACACTCACGTCGGACGGCCGGGTACCACAGGTCGACACCCGCCCGACCTCCCGGTTCACGGTGATCTGGCAGCAGGAGAGCTTCCCGTACACGATCAAGTCAGTCACCGGCCCCTGACCGGCCCCTGACCGGCACTGCCCCGCTGCTCCCGCTCAGCGGGTTCCCACTTTTCCCTCTGTGAAGGAGATACATGCGCAAGCGCGCTGCCTTTGCTCTGCTCAGTGCCGTCGCCGCGCTGGCCGGCTACGCCGCCCCCGGTGCCTACGCGGACGAGACCCAGACCGACGTCCAGATCAGCAACGTTTCCTTCGACGGTGGCAAGAACGTCGTGGTCGGTCTTTACGCCAAGACGATCACGGTTTCAGGGACCTTCACCCACCCGTCGGGCATCCAGGACGCGGACTTCGTCCTGTGGCGCGGACCGGATGGTGCGAACCCCTACGAGACCTACGACGACCGCATCGTGTCGAACCAGTACTACTCCCATGCGGACTGCGTCGCCTCGAGTGCCACCACCTCCACCTGCTCGCAGACGATCTCCCTCGAACCGGACTGGAAGTACGGCGGCACCGCGCTCACCAACGCCCACGCCGGCACCTGGAAGGTCAGTGCCCAGGGGGTGGCCAATGACGACAGCTGGACCCAATCGGCGAGCTACACCACGACCCGTCTGCAGCGGCAGTCCAAACTCACCGTGAACGCAGGCCCGGAACCGACTCCCAGGGGCAAGACCCTCACCGTCACCGGCAAGCTCACCCGGGCCGACTGGGACAATCTCGATTACCGGGGTTACACCAACCAGCCGGTCATGCTCCAGTTCCGCAAGTCCGGCGCTACGACCTACGCGACCATCAAGACCGTGTACACCTCCAGCACCGGCAACCTGGCGACCACGGTCACCGCCTCCGAAGACGGCTACTGGCGCTGGAACTTCGCAGGGACTTCCACCACCCCGGCCGTCAAGGCGACCGGCGACTACGTGGATGTGCAATAACCCGGACGGCGCTCTCGAAAGCTCACGTTCGCACGGCGATCACATAAAAGTGCCCTCGCTCTCCCAAGGGGCCGTGAGAGCAGCAGGAGCCACCGGAATGCCAATGGTGTGCCAGGCGCATGAACCCCGCCCACCGGTCCCGGCAGCAACGAACCCCCAGGTCTGTGATCTGGGGGTTTCGCATGGAGCGGGTGACGAGAAGCGAACGCCGTACCCGTCCGTCGCGGTGCCCGCCGGGGGGGTACGCGGGGGCGGACGGCGGACGACTGGGCCTGGGGGGACTGCGGTCACGGTTGCAGCGTTCGGTCTACGGCTACGCCCGTGATCCGCTGCGTCCAGGGCCTGTGTCCATCACGCGGTACATGCCGATCGAGTCGTGCGTGGCCGTGTCGGCGAAGCCGAACCTCTCATAGACGTGGCGCGCCGGGCCGTCCGCGATCAGCGAGACGTACGCCGTGGCGGGCGCCCGGCTCTCCAGTTCCTCGGCGAGCGCGGCCATGATGCGCTTGCCGAGGCCTCGCCCCTGGTGTGCGGGGTGTACGCACATGTCGACGATCTGGAACGCGGTACCGCCGTCACCGATGATGCGCCCCATGCCGATGGGCTCCCCCTCGTGGTGGAGGACCACCCCGTGCCACGTGTTGAGGAGGGCGAGCGCAACCGCCTCGGGCGCCTTGTCCGAGAGGCCGGCATCGGTGCGCAAGCGGCGGAAGACCTCGACGGAGGGCACGCGCCTACGGTCAATTCGTAAGGATCGCTCATGGTCTCTCCACCTGTTACACGCTGAGGGACGGCACGGCCTGACGCCGCTGATCTCACTCTCAGCCGGGCTCCGGTGTGCTGCTCGCGGGTCAGTGGCCGGATTCGGCGTGGTCGCCGTGGTCGCTGAGCTGCGCTTCGAACCAGTCGTGCAGGGCGTTGACCAGTGTGGGCTCGTCGGTGGCGTAGGTGAGGGTGGCGCCGTCGGGCCGTTCCCGGTAGCGCACCTCGATGCGCTCGTATCCCTCTCGCAGTTTCCCCAGGCCCGGCATGCTGTCGCCGTGTATCTGCGCGGGGTCGCCGAAATCCCCCTGGCTGAACGCTTTGGCCTCCTGCTGGAGATGGGTGCGTATGAGGCCGATCTGCTTGGCGTCGTCGGGCCGGTCGGCGACGACGTCCTGGGCCCCGCCTGTCTCGGTGGGGGTGAAGTGGTGGGTGGTCTGTTCGAGGTCGAAGGGCATCACGCTCTGACCGCGCTCGGCGACTGCCTCCTGCCGGTCGGTCCGCCGGTCGCCGTTGTCCTGCTGCGGGCTGCCGATCAGCAGGACTGCGGCCAATGCCGCGCCGACACCCCCTGCGGCGATGCCGGCCGTCAACAGTCGGCGCATGCGGTGATTCATCCAGTGCCTCCGTGAGCACTTCGTGAGCGTGCGGTACGTCCGCTCGTTTGGGTGGGGATCGCTCTTCAACTGAGGGTCGGCGCCCTGCGCGGCGCACGGTTCAGAGCAGTGCGCGGCGGCATTTGGCCCTCGGCGGCGCAGCGCTTCTGAAGTGCTGGCGCAACCGCATCTGCTGCCTGGAAGGCCGTCGGCTTCGGCCTACTCGTTCTTGGACGGAACCAGCCACGGGGTGATGACGGCGGAGAGCGCGGCCAAGCCCGTGGCTACGAGGAACGCGTCGTCGAAGCCGGAGGCGGCGTGGGCGCCGGCGTGGGCGGCGATGCTCGTGGCTGCGGCGCTGGAGACGGCCGCAGCGCCGACCGAGGCGCCGAACTCGTGGAAGGTGCTGACGATTCCGGAGGCCACGCCGGCCTCGTGGTGGGCGACGCTGCTGAGCGCGGTGGCCGAGGCGACGACGAACAGGGCGCCCAGTCCCGCCGAGGCGATGCTCACACCGGTGACCATGGCGGTGGTTCCGGACCGGAGCACCGGTACGAGGAATCCGGCGGCTGCGACGGCCAGGGCGGCCGCAGCCAGCACCCGTGCTCCCAGACGGCCGATCACACGTCCGGCAGCGGTGGCGGCGGCCATGGTCGCCAGCGCCACCGGCAGGAACAGCACGCCGGTCATCAGGGCACCTCGGCCCTGATGGTTCTGGAGGTAGAAGGAGCCGAGGAAGAAGGCCCCCACCATCAACGCAGTGGTGACGGTGATCAGGAAGGTGCCCGCCACCACCGGGCGCCGGCACAGCAGGCGAAGGTCCATCAGCGGTGCCGTCGCCCGGCGTTGCCAAGCAGCGAAGGCGGCGTAGGCGGCTGCCGAGACGACGACCAGAACGACGGTGACGGCGTCGAACCAGCCGTGGTCGCCGGCACGGATCAGGGCGTAGATGAGGGCACCGGTCGCCGCGGCGACCAGGGCGGCCCCGGGCACATCGAGGGAGCCGGTTGCCACGCGGGGCAGGCGCGGCAGTATCCGGGCCAGCGAGACGAGGACGACCAGGCCGACGGGGACGTTGACGAAGAAGACCCAGGACCAGCCCGGGCCTGCCGTGATCACCCCGCCCAGCAGCACACCGAGAGCGGCACCCCCGCCGCCGAGCGCCGACCAGATACCCAGCGCGCGGTTGCGCTCGTCGCCGTCGAACAGCCGCACCACCACGGACAGGGCCGCGGGCGAGAGCATCGCGGCGCCCGCCCCCTGGGCGATCCGGGCGGCGAGCAGCAGCGGGGCGCCGGTGGCGAGCCCGGCGGCCAGAGAGGCGGCGGTGAACACGGCGAGTCCGGTCAGGACGACCCGCCTGGCCCCGAACAGGTCCGCAGCCCGGCCACCGAGCAGCATCAAACTTCCGAAGGCGAGGGCGTAGCCGCTGACCACCCACGTCAGTGCGGCACGGCTCAGGTCCAGTTCGGCACCCATGTGGGGGAGCGCGATCGCGACCACGGTGATGTCGAGGATCAGCATCAGCTGGGCCAGCCCCAGCAGGCCCAGGGCCGGCCAGCGCAGCGGATGCGGTGGACCCGGTGCGTGTGTGGTGGTGGTTTCCGTGTCACTCATGACGCTCCCCCTCATAGCAAACCCGTACAGGCGTGTTCAGGTTATACGCCGCAGGGATACAACCCAAACAGGATTGTTCAACTTGCTGGAGTACTGTGAGGGCATGGGCAGTAAGAGCACCACCAGACGCGCCGACGCCCTGCGGAGCATCGAGGCGATCGAGCAGGCAGCGGCCGAATGTCTCGGGCGGAACCCGGACGCGAGCCTGAGCGAGATCGCGCGCGCCGCGGGGGTGGGCAGGGTGACGCTGTACGCGCACTTCACCTCCCGGGCCGAGGTGGTCGACGCGGCGATGAGCCGTGCCATCGACCGGGGCAACGAGGCACTGGACGCGGTCGATCTGACCGGTGATCCCCTGCTCGCCCTGGCGCGCTATGTCGAGGCCGGCTGGCATCTGGTGGATCAGGCGCGGGCACTGCTCGTCGCCGCTCAGAAGGAACTCTCCGCAGGACGCATCCGCGAACTGCACAGTGGACCCGTCGCCCGGGTCGAGACACTGGTCGCCCGAGGCCGCGCCGAGGGCGTCTTCCGTACGGATCTGCCGATCGCGTGGCTGGTCAATGTCCTGCACACGATCATGCACAGCGCCGCAGAGGAGATCCGCGCCGGCCGTCTCACCTCCGACCGCGCCGCCGACCACATCACGGCCACGGTGCTCGCCGCCTTCACGCCGCCGGGGAAGCCGGTGCCGGAACCCGGCGGTGCAGCGTGACGGCGACGGCTGCGAGAGGGATGCAGTGCAGGAGATCGCTGGGGGGTGGAATGATACGGGCATAGCCCTTATTCGGCTCGTATGAATGGGTAGTAGTGTAAATTGCGTCCCGCCCAGCGGGACGGTGAGTGTGATCCATATGGCCACAAACGAACAGCTCGGTCAGGCTCCGCCGACAGCGGCGGAGGCGCCGGAAGCCGCCCGGATGCGCGTACTCAGGAACATGGGCGACGGGCAGACCCAGGCAGAGGCGCTGCAGCTCGCGCTGCATCACGCGGTGGCCGATCTCGGCGGGCTGGGTGGCATGGTGCACCTGCGCATACCCGGTGACAGCCGGCCGTTGCACCTGGCGGTGACGGGCGGACTGCCCCGAGAATTCGCCCAGGAGTGGGAGTCCCTCGGCTGGCAGGACGAGACCGCGCCGGTCCGGGCCCTGCGGGACGGCTTGCTCGTGTGGCTGCCCACGACCGACACGCAGGCCCTCGCCCCTTCTGCCGGCACCGGGATCGTGGCTGTCCCGCTGCTCGCCGCGGAGGGCAGCTCGCTCGGAGTGCTCTCGGTCGTGACCGTGTGTGGCGTTCCCTCGGTCGCGCAGCGGGCTTTCCTCGAGACGCTCGCACGGTGGGTGTGCGAGCGTCTGGCACATCCCGCTCCCTCCACAGGCAGCCTCGGCCCCGCCTGGTGGAACGCGGAACATCTGGCCGGGTCCCGGCTCCAGCACGCGCGCGAGGCGGTCCGCGTCGGCAGCTGGGACCAGAACCTCCGCACCGGCGACGTGGTCTACGACGAGGCGACGCTGGCCATACTCGGCATCGACCCGGAGACCTTCGACGGACGGGTCGACACCGTTGTGGGGCTCGTCCACCCGGACGACCTGCCGCGCGTCGTGGCCGCGGTCGAGCAGGCCGTCCGACAGCGCAGCGAGTACGCGGCGGAGTACCGGCTGTGCCGGCCGGACGGCACTGTCGTCTGGGTGGAGGCCCACGCCCAGGTCGTCCTCGGCGAGGACGGCGAGCCGGCTCGCTTCGTGGGCACGGTGTGGGACACGACCCAGAAGCGGACGGCGCTGGATTCGGTCGCCCATTCCCTGCTGCACATGAGCGACGGTTTCCTCACGGTGGATGCCGACTGGCGGATCGAGTTCGTCAACCTCCACGCCGAGCGCCTCCTCGGCCCTTCGCAGCAACTGTTCGGCCGCGTACTTTGGGACGTTCCCGGTGTCGAAGTGCCCGATCTTGAGGACCGCTGCCGGCAGGTGGCCGCCGCGGGCGCTCCGACCGGCTTCGATGTCCAGTGGCCGACAAGCCGGCGTTGGTACCACCTACGTCTGGTCCCGGCGCCGGACGGTGTGACGGTTTACCTCACCGACGTGACCGAGAAGCGGCTGGCGGACGAGCAGCGCGAGGCAGCACAGCGCGCAGCCGCCGAGCGCACCACGTACATCGGGCGCCTCAATGAGGCGCTGGCTGAGGCGGTCGCTGTGAGCGACGTCGTGGAGACCGTCGCAGAGCGTGTCCTGCCCCTCTTCGGTGCCACCGGCCTCTTGGTGCAGCTCGTGGACGGCGAGAGCCTCCGGGTTGCAGGAAGCGCCGGGTACTCCCAGGAGTTTCTGAACAACATTCCCGACACGATCAGCCTGTCCGATCACAGCCCGTTCACCGACGCCGTCCACCACCGCGCCCCGCAGTACCTCGTCTCCAGGCGGGAGTTCCGCGAGCGCTACCCGGAGGTCGCCGACCTCGCGTTCACGGGTGGGAAGCATGCCTGGGCGTACGCGCCCTTGATCGTCTCCGGTGGTCCCATCGGTTGCCTGGTCATCTCCTTCTCACGGTCGCGTCGGTTCAGCGAGGAGGACCAGGCCCTGCTGACCGCGCTCAGCGGGCTGGTCGCCCAAGCACTGGAACGCGCCCGCCTGTACGACGCCGAGCACACCCGCTCGCAGGAGTTGCAGCGCGGTCTGCTCCCGCTGGTTCTGCCCTCCCTGCCGGCCGTCACCACCGCGGCCCGCTACCTGCCGGCCACCGAGGGTCTGGAGGTCGGCGGCGACTGGTACGACGTCATCCCCCTGTCCGCCGAGCGAGTCGCGCTCGTCATCGGAGACGTCATGGGCCACGGTCTGTCCGAAGCCGCCACCATGGGGCGCCTGCGCACCGCGGTCCACACACTCGTGGGACTCGAACTGCCCCCCGACGAGCTGCTCTCCCGCCTCAATGACCTGGTCAGCGACCTCGGCGACGACTTCTACGCCACCTGCTTGTACGCGGTCTACGACCCCACCGACCAGGTTTGTACCATCGCCCGGGCCGGGCACCCCCCACCTGCCCTCGTCCAGCCCGACGGCACCGTCCACTTCCCGCAGCTGCCTCAGAACCCACCGCTCGGCGCGGCCACGCCGCCCTTCGAGACGGTGGAGCTGACGGTGCCCGAAGGCAGCCTGCTCGTGCTCTACACCGACGGCCTGGTCGAGTCCGCGTTCCGCGACATCGACAGCGGCATGGCCAGCCTGGCCGACACGCTCGCCAACGCCCAGATGCCCGACGGGCGCGATCCGGGCGCCACGATCGCCGACCGCGATGCCGATGCCCGGCATCTCGACCAGCTGTGCACCGCGCTCACCTCCGCTCTCCTCCCGGCCAAGGAGCAGACCAGCGACGACACCGCGGTGCTCGTGGCCCGCACGCACGCTCTCGCCGCTGGGGACGTGGCGTGCTGGGAGCTTCCCGAGGATCCGGTCGCCGCAGGCCAAGCCCGCGATCACATACGACATCAGCTCACCGACTGGCAGCTGGACGACCTCATGTGGACCACGGAGCTGATAGCCAGTGAGCTCGTCGGCAACGTCATCCGTCACGCGAGAGGCCCCGCCCGGCTGCGCCTCATCCGCAGCCGCTCGCTCATCTGCGAGGTCACCGACGGCAGCCTGACCACCCCTCACATTCGCCGCGCACGTGAGACCGACGAAGGTGGCCGCGGCCTCCAGCTGATCGCCGCACTCTCACAACGCTGGGGGACCCGCTACACCTCCCACGGCAAATGCATCTGGACCGAGCAACTCCTGCCGTAGTCAGTCGGCGACGCACGTGGTCGACACCGGCGACATCGACGCCTTCCCCGGCCTGGACGTCGGCAAGGGCGAACACCACGCCACCGCCGTCACACCGGTCGGGAAGAAGGCCTTCGAAAAGCGCCTGCCCAACACCGAGCCCAAGCTCCGCGAGCTGTTCGCGAAACTCCAGGCCAAGCACGGGACGCTGCTGGTCGTGGTCGACCAGCGGCCTCCATCGGGTCCCTGCCGCCGGCAGTCGCCCGGGACATTGGCTGCCCGGTCGCCTACCTGCCGGACCTGACGATGCGGCGGATCGCCGGCCTCTACCCGGGAACGATGAGCGGCGGTGTCGCGAGGTGTGGTGGTATCAGGGCATGGACAACCAGCGGCGTGTTCTCATCGTCGCCTACGACGGTGCGCAGATCCTCGACATCGCTTGTCCCAGTGGCGCTTTCGACATCGCCAACCGGTACGGCGCGACGCCGCCCTATGCCATCGAGCTGGGAACCCTCGGTCGCCAGGCCGCTCACAGCTCGTCGGGGCTCGTGGTGAGAGCAGGGCAGGGGCTGGAAGCGGTGACGGGACGTCTGGACACGCTGATGGTGGTGGGCGGCATCGGCTGCGAAGACGCGGCGACGGACGAACGCCTACTGGGTCAGGTGCGCAGGCTGGCCGGCCGCAGCCGACGCGTGGCCTCCGTATGTACCGGCGCCTACGTGCTGGCCGCAGCCGGTCTGCTGGACCACAGGCGGGTGACAACCCACTGGGGATGGGGGGAACGGCTCGCACGGCGCCACCCCGCCGTGGCCGTGGACGTGGGTCCTCTCTGCATACGCGATGGAAATGTGTACACCTCCGCTGGGGTCACCAGCGCACTCGATCTGACGCTGTCGCTGATCGAGGACGACCACGGGCCGACACTGGCCCGCGCCGTCGCCCGGGAACTGGTCACTCATCTGCACCGGTCGGCCGACCAGGCACAGATATCCATGTTCCTCGCCGCTCCACCGCCCGAGGACCGGCTGGTGCGAGACCTGACCGGTTACATCTGCGGCCATCTGGCCGAGGACCTCAGCCCGGCAGCCCTGGCGGCGCGCGCAGGCATCAGCTCGCGGCACCTGACCCGCCTGTTCACCGCGCATCTGGGCACGACTCCGGCCCGGGCCGTACGCGCAGCGCGCACCGAAGCGGCGGCACACCTGGCGAGATCCAGTGGGCTGTCCCTCGCCGCGATCGCTCGCCGCTGTGGGTTCGGGTCGGCGGAGACGCTCCGCCAGGCGTTCTTGGACCACTACGGGGTCACCGGGGACAGGATTCGCAGGATGCCGGACATGCCCACCACACGCTCAGCGCCGAGGAAGAAGACTTTGGGGCATGAGACATCCGACGACACGCAGAAACGTACTTCGCGGGACCATGGCCGCCACCGTGCTCGCAGCGACAGCGACGGCCCGAACTGGAGCGGCCCACGCAGTCCCGCGCTCCGGTAAGGGACCGGACATCGGCATCCTGCTGTACGACGGCTACACACTGCTGGACCCCACCGGCCCGGCCGAGGTCCTGTCCCGGTTGCCGGACGCGACCGTAACCATGATCGCCGAAAAGCGCGGGGCGGTTCGCACGGACACCGGAGACGTGGCCATGGTCGCGGAACGGTCGATCGCCGAGGTCGACCGTCTCGATGTCCTGCTCATCCCGGGTGGAGGCAACCGCGGCACCATCGGGGCGATGAACAACGAGCCGCTCCTGAGCTGGATCCGTGAGATCCATCGGCACAGTCGGTGGACGACATCCGTGTGCACCGGGAGCATCATCCTCGCCGCGGCAGGGCTTCTGAAGGGACGGCAGGCGACGACCTACTGGGCCTCCGCCGACTACCTGCAGTCCACCTTCGACGTGACCTACCTGCCACAGCGCTACGTACGCTCCGGAAAGGTCATCACTGCGGCCGGTGTCTCGGCGGGAGTGGACATGGCTCTTCACCTCGCGTCCCTGATGGCGGGAGAAGACACGGCGAGAGCGATCCAACTCGCCATCGAATACGACCCCCACCCACCCTTCGACTCCGGAAACGCCGCAGACGCCGACGCCCGACTGAAGGAGCATGCCCTTCAACTGCTCGCCGCATCGCAGGTCTAGCTTGACCTTGGAAGTGCCTGATCAACGGCGGACCCAACGATCACGGAGGCGCGGCGTCGGTGTCGGCGGGAGGGCCTGTTCGCACCGCTGTTGACCGTGGTCGTCCGCTCGCACGGGCACGCTGTGGCACGGCTTCGAAGCGCGGTGGGCGGAAGCGAGTGTGAGCGGGCTCTGCGCTCGGCCGGCCGGCTCGGATGTCCAGGTCGGGCGCGCTTGTGAGTGCGCAGCCCTGCCGGTGTCGGAATCGCCGATCAGACACAACAGCGCCTTCCTGCCCCATGCCGGACAGGATCTCGACGCCAGGCTGACCGGCAGTGCCGAGGCGACGCGAGCAAGGTCGATGTGAATCACCTGCCGCCCATGGCACCCCGTCGCGCGTTTGACGCTCATCCCCCTCGATGTCGCGAACCGTCCGGCCGCAAGTTCCTATCAAGCCGTAGGGAAATCCCCACAGTTCACGGCAGTCGGCCTGTGAGTGTGAACGCTCAAGTAACGTCTCCGGACACTCCGCTCCAACGGCCTCCCCACCCCCCATTTCGACGGAGACCACCCCATGTCCGCTGTGACGAACGCATCCGGGTCCGGTTCGCCGGACGCCGGATGCAGCTCGGCCGGCTGTTCGGCAACCGGTCGTACCATCCCCCCTCCTCCCACCGTCCTGATGGACGACGAGGCACTCGCGGACTTCCTCGCCGTGGCTGCCGCTGAGTACCAACTCATCACCCCCGAGGCCCCGTTACCCTGTTTCGCGCTCTTGCTCGGCAGCGCGGAGGCGACGACGTACCACGTGCGGCGTGTCGCCTTCGGCCGTAATGCCCGCACCAGTGATCCGGCGGCTCTACGGGAGTTCCGCGAGACGATCGTGCCGAAGTTCGGGCCGGCCTACGAAAACGAGCACCGCGGCTGGTGGATGGACTCCCACGACCTCCTCCGGGCGTCCCGAGAGGCCGAGGCTGTGGGGATGGACCTGCTCGGCTCCATCCACATGCACCCGGACTGGCACCGTCTGGGCCCGCCGTCGGAACGGGGCCAGACGCTCAGCGAGCGCCCGACTCCCATGGACCGTCATCTCTTCGGCCGGACCGGCTGGCCCCTCAACATCATCTGCTACCTGGAGCGCCGGGACGGCGAGTTCTACCACGCCCTGGGCGCCTGGGCCCCGCCTCCCCAGCATCCCGCCGAAGGCTCCCAGGGCGCCGAGTGCCCCGAGGTCGACCTGCGTATCCGTACGAGTTCACTGATGAAGGCGTGAGAACAATGCAGCAGCCCGAAGGAACGAACGCACCCGCCCAGGACGGCACCGAGGACGGCACCCGTGACGACGCCCGGATGATCCGCGCGCTGTGGGCCGAGATGGCCCGCGGCTGGGCGGCAGGTGACGCCGCGCTCTTCGCCACGAGTTTCGCGGAGGACTGCGACTTCACGACCGTACGAGGCGACAAGCCACACGGCCGGGCCGGCATCGCGGCCGGGCACGACGCCCTCTTCCACGGGCCGTACGCGGGAACCGTCCTCGACGCACGCGTCGTGGCCGTCCGATTCCTCCGCCCCGACCTGGCCACGGTGGAGGCGGAGTCGACCATTACCGCCCCGGACGGGCAGCCGCTGACCACCACGCACGCGTTGGCCGTCGTGGAACGGACAGCGGAGGGCCACTGGTTGATCAGCGCGTTCCACAACATGATCCCCGCGCCCCGCCCGGCGCAGCAGGCCCCCGACCCGAAGGGTTCCACCGTGGTCGAACCCACCGCCGCCCGGCCCAAACTCCGCCACTTGGCCATCGTGGCCCGCGACCCGGAGAAGCTGGCCGAGTTCTACTCCTCGGTCTTCGCGATGGAACTCTTCCACCGCGATCCGGACGGCAGTTGCTTCCTCTCCGACGGCTATCTCTCCCTCGCCCTGATCAAGCATCAGCTCGACGGTGAGACCCCGGTCGGCTTCAACCACTTCGGGTTCCACATCGAGGACACGGCCGCCACCACCGAGGCCCTGGTGGCGGCCGGCACTCCGAAACCGGCCGAACGCTTCACCAACCGCCCCTTCGCCGAGTACCGGGCCATGGACCCGGAGGGCAACTGGTTCGACCTCTCGGAACACGGCTTCGGCGGCCCGCGCCCGCCGTCCGACTCCACCGGGTCCTGAACTCCGGCCAGACACTCCGCAGGGCCGCGCGACAACACGATGCTCGATCTGGTGGTTCAGCCCGCCCAGCGCGATGTCGGTGAACCGGCCGCCGCGCACGTTGCGTGAGGTGAGCACTTGGCGGCGGAGGAAGTCTGGGCGGTCGTCGCCCGTCAGGGATGGGCATGCGCCGCACAACAGCTCCGGAGCAGCGGCTGTGCAGCCGCCCCTATCGCTCCCGGACCATGCCGCGCTCCCATGCCCAGGCGGCGATCTCGACCCGGTTGCGGGCGTCGATCTTCTGCTGGATCTTGGCCAGGTGCGTCTTGACGGTGGACAGCGACACCACCAGCCGGTCGCAGATCTCCTGGTTGGTCCGGCCCACCGCGACGAGCCGGGCCACGTCCAGTTCCCGTTCGGTCAGCGGGCAGGCGGCATCCGGCTCGGGCCGCGTGGAGGACTCCCGCCGCGACCAGCGGCTCGCCGCACTGCGCCTGATCGGCGCCACGCCGGGCCGTATCGCCGGGCTGACGGCCGCCGAGGCGCTGCTGACCGGGGCGGCCGGGGCGCTGCTCGGTGCCGTGGGGTACGCGGTGCTGCTTCCGGTAGCAGCGAGTCTGCCGCTCGCGGGCGGCGCCTGGTACACGGCCGACCTGTGGATCGGCGCGCCGCTGCTGCTGGCGTTGACGGCCGGGGTGGTCACTCTGGTCGTGGTCAGCGCGCTCGCCGGACTCCGTCAGGTGGTCGTCGGCCCGCTGGACGTGGCACGCCGGTCGCGCAGCCGGGGAGCGAGCGCCGTGCGAGCGGTCGTCTTCGTGGCCGCCGCGGTGGTCGGCGTGGACGACGGCTTCGTGGCCGAGGGCCCCTACGACAGCCGCCAGGTCACCGCCACCGTGTCCGGCGGCCCGGCCGAGCTGGACCGTGCCCGTACCGCGCTCACCGGCCTGACACCCGACCAGTACCCGGTCACCACCACCGACGTGAACTGGTCCGAGGCACGGTTCACCCGGGACTTCACCACCATCACCCGGGTGGTGCTCGTGGTGACGTTCATGTCGCCATCACCTCGGCCGGGATCACCGCGGCCGCCGCCGTCCTGGACCGCCGCCGCACCTACGGCCTGCTGTACCTGGCCGGGACCCCACTGCGGGTCCTGGACGCCGCCCGGAACCGGGAGACGCTGATCCCGCTCACGGTGCTGGCGGGCGGGGCCGCCGCGACGGGGCTGCTGTGCGGGGGATCGCTGACGCTGGCCGGCGGCGACTCGTCGTTCGACGCACGCGGCCTGATCGTTCTCGCGGCGTGCTGCGCCGCCGGGGTCGGCGGAATTCTGGCGGCCGGCGGGCTGAGCCGTCCCCTGCTGCGGGCGGTCACCCGGCAGGCGGGGGCACGGGGAGAGTGAGCGCTGCGGGGCTGAGCCCGACGGCCGGGCCCAGCCCCCGCGGCACACGGAGCCGGCGTACGGCCGCGCCAGGCATCCGGGCTTGGCTCGCCTGTCGCGACTTCTCGACGGATTTGAGCGACTGCCTCAACCAGCAGCTCAGGCGCGAGTCCGGCCTGACTCGCTCGTGCGGATCCGGCAGCCGCCCCGTTCGCACCGCCTCGCTCAGGCGCCGCGGATCACGCGTCGGACCCGGGCGTGTTCGCTCCGCGCCCGCGACGGCGGAGCAGGAGCAGACCCCCGAGGAGGGCCGAGGCCCCGGCGGCCGACCAGGCCAGGACGCCGCCCGCCCCGGTGGCGGCCAGATCGTGGGGGGCACCGCCCTGCGGGCGCGTCCCGCCGCCTGCCGCGCGGCCCGAGGCGTCGTCCGCCGTCCTGGTTTCGCGTGCGGCACCCGGCGCGGACGCGCCGACGTCCTCCGGGTCCCGGGTGTAGGTCAGCGTGCCGTAGCCGAGGTGGTCGTAACTCCAGCCGGCCCCGCCGCGCAGCCCGCCGCCGTCCTCGGGCGTGAGCTTGTCCTTGTATGCCGTGATGTTCGGTACGTCCAGCCCCCGGCGCACCGCGTAGTGGTTGTGGATCAGGGCCCAGATGGGACGGGTGCTGCCCCGGCCCTGCTCGCTGATCTCCGGTTCGGTGTGCACGACTCCGGCCTGGCCCGGTAGGCGCCGGCCCATGCGGCGTGAGTACGAGGTGTAGGGAACGTCCTTGCCGAGGTTGTAGCGGGCGACGTACTCAGCGCCCTTCATGAACCGGTTGTCGTCGTACCCGTACAGATCCTCGCCCAGGTTCCATGCCATCTCGCAGAGCGCGCCCATCCAGCCGACACCGGCCATGGTGTGCTCCTGGTCCCGGCCGCTCTCCTCCCACTGCCCGAGGACGACGCCGTCCGCCTCCTCGTGGAGGACGGGGATGGCCCGTTTGACACAGCCGTTGCCGTCGCCGTTCTTGAAGTACTCCACCGCCCGGTCGATCTTGGCCTGGTCCTCGGTGAGCCCGCCGATGGCGATGATGGACGCCAGGGTGCACAGTTCCCAGTTGGCCCGGTAGTTGCTGGGGACGGCGTCGTTGTGGTTGACCAGGAAGCGGTCGTTCATCGGGTAGAAGATGTCGACCAGCATGGACTGGAACCGGCCGAGGTCGAATCCGTCGTAGTCGCGCATGATCTCGCCGGCGTTGGCCAGCTGATACCCCTGGATGCCCGCCATCAGGTACCGGTCGGCGTTCCCGCCGAGCTCCTTGAGGGTGGCCGACCAGGCGTTGAGGATGTCCCGCGCCTTGTCCGCGTGCCGGGCGTCCCCGCTGATCTTCCAGCGCAGGGCGTTCTGGTAGGCCGCGGCGGTGTCCCGGAAGAGCAGGTGGACGTTCGCGTCCTCGCCACCGCGGATGACGGTCGCGACGGGCCGTGGCCGGTAGTCGGTCGCCGAGTCCCGGCTGCTCAGCAGCCGCTTCCAGCCGTCCGTCCAGGGCTGCGCACCCGCCTTGACCTTCTCGGCCATCCGGTCGAAGTCGGCCTGCGTGTGCAGCAGCGCCGGGTGGGCGAACCCGCCCTTCGGGGCCGTCGGCACGGCTGACGCGGTCCCCGTGGCCGCCCCGATCGCACCGGCGCCGGCACCGGCCGCACCGGCGAGCTTCAGCATCCCGCGACGGCTGAGCGAACGGTCGGTGGTGGCCTGCTCCATCGAACTGTCTCCTGGTTCTTCTCCGGACCTGTACCAAGGAGACGCACGCCGCACCGGTGCATAACAAAAAACTGTCCGGCGGCCCGGTGGGCGAGCACTGTCGTATGCGCGGGCGCGGTTCGCCGAGCCCTGCGGACGGTGACTCGCCCCCGTACAAGGGGCCGTATCGGAGGAATCCGATACGGCCCCTTGATCATTTATGGCGAACGCGCGGGGCCCGCGGGCCCAGGCACCTACTGGCCCGCAGGCCCCAGGGCACCTACTGGGCGGCGGTGCCGTCCTTGCGCACCAGCCGGTCGTGAGCCTCTTCGAGCCGGTCCGTGATCTGCTCGACGCCGATGGCGTCAAGGCCCTTCTGCCGTCCCGACGCGGCAGCCTTCGCCGCCGACGACGCGGAGGCGAACAGGGCCCAGGAGTCGGCCGTGTAGTCCGCCTGCTCCGGACGTCCGATCTTCTCCAGGGCGTCCCGGATCGGTGTCGTGTCCACAGTGCGGTCCACGTCCCCGGAGATGGCGTTGAACGCGTCGAGAACGATCTTTCCGGACTTGAGGACGAACCTCGCCGTGTGCGCGCCGTCGGGCAGACCGCGGAGCGCGTACGTCGCGAGGCGCTTGCCGGTCGCGGCCGTCTTCGCGTCCCGTGCGATCAGCCTTCCGTCGACGTAGACGTCGAGGACGGCGGTGCCGTCGTTGCCGCCGATGACGTCGATGCCCGTGCCGGTGAACGGGACGGTGAACGACGAACCGGCGGTCGTGCCGGTCGACGTCGACCGGTACCAGTCCATCGCGTCGCCGAGGGAGGCTTTCCGGCTCCACGTGCCGGCGTAGGCGACCGAGCTGTCCATGTTGTCGAGCTGTGCGCGGGCGTAGGGCGTGTACCCGGCGATCTTCTCGACCTTCAGGTTGTCGAACGCCGTCTTGTGGAAGTCGCTTCCGAGCTTGACGCGTCCTTCGGTCTGCGGAGTCGGGTCCTGGTACGTGGAGACGGCCTTGCCGTCGATGTACGTCGTGATCGTCGCGCCCTTCGCCTCGATGGCGAGGCGGTAGCCGTCGGAGGCCGCGACCGTTCCCGACTTGACGGCCGTGCCGTATTCGTAGAACGTCCAGGCGCCGGTCGGTGCGATGCGCACGTTGTAGGCGGCGTCGCTGATCGCCATGCCCTTCTGCTGACGGACGCCCAGGGAGGCGAGTCCGCCGGCCGGGTCAGGGAACGAGACGTCGACCGTGGCCCGGTAGTTCTCCCAGCGGAAGTCGCCGACCGTCGTGTTCGGGGTGTGGCGGTTCCAGGCGCCGGTGTCCTTCATGGACTGGTCCATGTACTGGTACAGGACGTTGTCGCCGTTCGCGTCCTCACCGACTTCCCAGGCGCCGGTCTGGTCGACCATGTAGCGAGGCTGGTTGCCGCGCGACCTCAGGTAGGGCTGGGACGTCTTGTGCGCGCCGTTGCCGGTGCCGACCTGGACCCTGCCCTCCTCCTCGTACCCGAAGTCGTCGGCGTACAGGACCTTGTCGCGGGTGTTGTGCTTCTTGCCGGTCGCGTCGGTGTCCAGCACTGTGCGGTCCCACGACTCGGGCAGGCGTTGCTTCGTCGCCCTGTCGTGGCTCTTGTCGAGCGTCGTCAAGGTCACGATCGACCTCGGCTTGACCGTATAGGTGTAGTACCCGGCGCCGCCGGGCCGGATCTCGTCGACGAGGTGCTTGAAGTTCGCGTCGTAGGGCCGGCCCGCGTCCGGTGCGCGGGTTTCCCAGATCTCCATGGTCGGGTCGGAACCGAGTCGCATGTTCTCGGCTTTGATCCGGTAGGTCTTGGGCTGGTCGCTGTCGTTGACGACGATCGTGGAGAAGTCCTTCTTACGGGGGTCCGCGAGCGTCATGTAACTCGGGGCCCCGTTCGAGCCGTCGAGGTTCTCGGTGCCGCTCACCCCGCTGTAACTGGCCTCCGGCACGGTGCGCCAGATGCCCGCCGTGTTCGTGTCGTTCTCCCAGCCGGTCTTGGCGAACTGGGTGAAGTGCTGCATCACATAGAAGGCCGCGTCGTAGTGGAGGTGGCCCGACCACGGGTCACGCGCGCTGACGAGTTCCTTGTGGCTGTACTGCGCGCCTTCGTAGAAGGAGCCGATCGCCGGCTGGAAGACGTAGTGCGTCCGCTTCGAGTTGGCGTAGCCCTTGACGGAGCGGTTCGCGAGATCGAGGGCGCTCTGGACGCCGCCGATACCGGTGCTCGTTCCGTTCGGACCCTCGGTGTTGTTGACGCGGTAGTCGGTGTAGCCGAAGGAGCCGACTCCCTCGCTGTACCAGACTTCCTTGTCCTCGTTGTACTTGTTCTCACCGGTCGCCAGCCTGGTGTACGGCAGATGGGTGTCGCTGCCGGCGGGCCCGTCGTGCCGGTCATCGGTGTTGTAGTGGTAGCCGACCGCGTCGACCATGCCGAAGAGTTCCGCGTCGCTGAGCATCGACGGCCCGAAATTGTGGGTGGTGTTCTCGTCGGCGGCGATGATCTTTATGCTGCGGTAGGCCTTCTCGGCCTGCTCCCGCTTTTTCGCCGGGATGCCGTAGCGGGGATCAGCGAAGTCCGTGTCGGCCAGAATCGCCTTCTTGTACCACTTGATGAAGGCCTCGTCCGGATCATGCGTCTCGTTCGTGTCCGGGTTCACGTAGTCGACCATGTACCCGTATTTCTCGTACGCGTCGAGGATCGTCTCCTTGTACCACTTGTACATCTCGTCGGAGCCGGTGCCCTTGTTCCATTCGGTCTGAACCCATCGGGGCATGACCCAGCGGAGAATCGAGACCTTGAGCTTCGGGTTGACCGTCTTGGCGTCCGCTGCCAGCTGGAAACCCGGGGAGCGCGACGCGTCGGCGAGTTCGTCCGCTGTGCGCATGGTCGCCGGGTCGGAACCGGTCGACGTGTTCGTGTCCGAACCCATCTCGACCTTGACATGGTTGATCAGGGGGTTCTTCCCACCGAACAGCACGCGGATGAGCTCCCAGTACCGGCCGGGATGCTCCGCCTTGTAGTCCATCAGCAGGTTGCTCGTGCTGTTGCAGCTGAGCACGCCGAGGCCCTTGTAGGTCAAACCGTTCACGTTGTCGGCGCGAACGTCGTCCCCGTTGACCACGACCTCCACGGGATCGTCCGCGGTGTGGGCGGCGGGGGCGGTGATCACTCCGGCCGCGAGTGCAATGGTGGTTGCCGCGGCAAGCGACATCCAGCCGAGTCTTCGCTGTGGGCCCATTTCGCTTCGACTCCTTGTTCTCGTGGGGCGTACCGACGCCAGACGTTCGAGATTCCGAAAGGTGTCCGCGATTCCGGAAGGACCGTAGGCGGTAAGCGATTTCTACGTCAATCCCTGTGCGCGTCATGCCAATTGAGGTCCCCTGGGCGTCCTCACCGGCTGGAAGACGCTTGGACGCCGAGGCGGCCGTCGCGGGACACTGCCGCACTCAGGGGGAGTGGGGCGAAAAGGTCTGAATCGCGCAAAGGGTACAAGGTTCAGCCGGGCAGGGGCTCGGTACTCCTCGCACTTCGTCACTACGGAAGGAGTCGGCCCGGCCGCGGATTCAGCCTCTCCGCGTTCGCAGCGGTGCGGGGCGATCAGGCCGGTGCCCCGGTGGTGTCCGCTGGAGGCTCATGGTCTCTGGACAACAAAGAACCCCCGAGTCCATGACCTGGGGGTTCCCGCTGGAGGGGTGACGAGAAGCCGGCTTGGCCCACGGGGATGTCCAGTACGGAGCGCCGTCGCGCGTGCACACGTCTCCTGCTCGGCTCCGGCCGACGGCGGCGATGCACTCGAAGTCCCGGTCGGTCTTCCTCGCGGCCCGTTGCGGGTTGCGGCAAGGGCGGTGGGGGCGCAGCGATGCTGCGCCCCCCATTCACCCGGGGGTGGCGCGCGGGTGTTCCGCTGTGCGGATGCCGTCTGCCGGCGTGCCGTCCACGAACGGCCGGACCGGCAATCCAGGCAGACGACGGAACGTCAAGATCATTCCTCCTTGAAGGAGGTGGTTCAGGAGCTTTCCAGCGGATTTCCTCCCATGCTTTACAAAGGACGAGGAGTGGCGGCGGGACGTCGCCGCCGGCGCATGGAGCGGGTGACGAGATTCGAACTCGCGCTCTCAGCCTTGGGAAGCGATGGCGCTTGCCTGGCCCCTATAGGTCTGACCTGCGCAGATGCCTTCATCCGGGGTGGTGTGCGGGGAACGGATCGCACCGCTGTTGACCGTGGTTGCCCGCTCTTGCGGGCACGCGGTGGGGGCGGGGGCTGCCAGTAGCCGGGGTATACGTGCGGGCGACGTCGGGATCCTGCACGCAGACGTAGACTGCGAATGTTGGTGATGTATTCTTCTATGTACATCACCAACATTGTGGAAGGTGTCGCATGTCTGTGACCCAGATCGACATCGATGACGACGCCCTGGCACGCGCCATGGCTCTGTCCAAGGTCAGGACCAAGAAGGAGGCGGTGAACCTCGCTCTGCACTTCTACGCCGAGCAGCAGGAGCGCGCGGCGCGCATCAGCCGTCACTTCGAACGTGCGCGTGAGTGGGGTGCTGTTGAGGATGCAGAGCGCTTGCACCAAGCGGAGAAGCGCAGCCGGTGATCTACTTGCTCGACACGTCCGGCCTGGTCCGGCTGCTCCGCGAGCCAAAGCTGCAATCGGCCTGGTACGACGCGGTTGATGCCGGGGCCATCACATCCTGTTACGTGCAACGCGCCGAGTTCCTCCACAACGCCCGGAACGGACGCGAGTACGACGAGATCACGGAGATGTTCACTGATCTCTACCCGGACGTGTCGGTGCCGAAGAACGCCGGGCGTTGGATCGGTGCGGTGCAACACCGTATGGCCCAGGCTGGGGAGCATCGCAGTGCCTCGGCGGTGGACCTCGTCATCGCCGCCACCGCGGCCCATCACGGTCTGGCTGTCCTCCATGACGATGCCGACTACCGTGCTATTGCCCGGCACGCGTCCGACCTGATCGAGCACAACATCCACGACGTGGCTTGAGGCGCTTTGACCTGGGAATACGTAGCCTCCTACGCCGTTGGGAGGGGCGGTACGGGGACCTGATCGGTCCGTTGTGGCGCTGCACCTGCACGGTGCGCTCGGCCGATCATGCGGCCTCCGGCCTGGTCATACGCGCTCTTGTGCCGGCTTCGACGAGGCTGGATCAAGCCGCTGTCGGCATGGCTGTCCGCTCCTAGGGTCTGTGTGATGTCGGGATCAATCTTGCCGAATCGGGTCCGTCTGGGAGGCGGATCCGGTAGG
>NZ_DF968390.1:0-4661 GCF_001270025.1 Streptomyces azureus
CCAGCGGACGAGAAGCCCAGGCACGGAGCGGATCCCCCAAGATTGCTGGCGCCCCGTGATCGACCTGAGCAGGATGTAGGAACCGACCGCAGGGGCACGTGCTCAGGGGCGCGGGGAACTGCGGAGCTCCTAGGCGAAGATCACCGTGCGCCGTCCGTTGAGCAGAATCCTCTGCTCGGCATGCCACTTCACAGCCCGGGCCAGCGCCTGACACTCCACATCGCGCCCGATCGCGACCAGCCCCTCCGGCGTCACGTCGTGCCCGACCCGCTCGACCTCCTGCTCGATGATCGGCCCCTCGTCGAGATCAGCCGTCACGTAGTGAGCAGTCGCCCCGATCAGCTTCACACCCCGGGCGTGAGCCTGGTGATACGGCTTCGCTCCCTTGAAGCTCGGCAGGAACGAGTGGTGGATGTTGATGATCCGCCCGGCCAGCGCCTTGCACAGGTCGTCCGACAGCACCTGCATGTACCGGGCGAGGACGACCAGCTCGACACCCTCCTCGCGCACGATGTCGAGCAGCCGGGCCTCAGCCTCGGACTTCGTGTCCTTCGTCACCGGAACGTGGTGGAAGGGGATGTTGTACGAATCCACCAGCTCCGCGAAGTCCGTGTGATTGGACACCACACCCGCGATCTCCACCGGCAGCGCCCCGGTCCGCGCCCGGAACAGCAGATCGTTCAGGCAGTGCCCGAACTTGCTGACCATCAGCAGGATGCGCATCTTCTCGTCGGCCCGGTTGATCTGCCAGTCCATCTGGAAGGAGTCACCGATCGCCGCGAAGCTGGCCCGCAGCTTGTCCAGGGTCACCGGCGCGTCCGCCGAGAAGTGGACCCGCATGAAGAACAGTCCCGTGTCGTGGTCGCCGAACTGCTGACTGTCCTCGATGTTGCAGCCGGTCATGAACAGATAGCTCGACACGGCGTGCACGATGCCCTTCCTGTCCGGACAGGAGAGGGTGAGGACGTACTGGTCGGCCGGGGCCTCGGCGCGGGTGGACTGCTCGTTCATGCAGGACAGGTTCCCACAAGGACCGACACGACCGGCAATCGTCCCGCTAGGCGGACCTGGTCATGATCCGCAGTACGTCGAGGCTGCGCGGCGGCGTGTCCGGGTCCTCGCCGTCGCTCGCGGCCAGCCGCACATGCGCGTCCCGGGCCGCCCGGACCGCCTCGGGCCATGCCTGGTGCTCGAGGTACGTGGCGACCGGCGCGTCCGGGCCGACCTGGTGCATGATCCGCAGCACCCGCAGCACGGCCGTGTCGACGAGGGCCGCCTCCTGCGAGTCGCGGAAGATCGTGCCGACGTACTTCTCGGCGGACCAGTGGTCCAGCCAGGTGTCCTCGACCAGCCGGTACACCGCGTCGGTCACGTCGCCGTAGCCGTCCACGCCGGCCAGCCAGACGTCCCGCTGGAACACGGGGTCGGAGAGCATGTGCAGCGCCGAGCGCACGTTGCTGCGCCAGCGCCACCACGGCATGTCGTTGACAGGCATGCCGCCCATGGTGGATGAGCGACGGCCACGACGGGAAGAGTTCTCCGAAGCTTGCACGGTCATCGATCGTACGTTCCCCTTCACATCGGTCACACCGACCCCTGCAATTCACCTGTGCGTCACCAATTGTTGCCCTGAGGACACTCACGGGTTAGCCATGTGGCGGAATCGTGCGGAGTCATGACCGGCAGGCGACGCACTCGCAGCACATTCCTCCCCGGCCTCCTCACCCGTCACGCCAGAAACGGCGTCCTCTCCGCGGGCGCGGCGGTCGCGTGCGCGGCTCTCGTCGCCGGCTGCGGGGTCGTCCCCGGCACCACGGGGGATGCCGGGGGCGACCCGATCACCGTCATGACCTGGGCGCCGCAGGACACCAAGGCCACCAACAAGCCCGGCATGCCCGCCTTCGCCCGCGCCTACGCCCGCTGGGTCAACGCCAAGGGCGGGATCAACGGCCGCAAGCTCAACGTGCTGACCTGCAACGACCACAATGACAGCGTGGCCGCCGCCAAGTGCGCCCGGCGGGCGGCCAAGGAGAACGTCGTCGCGGTCGTAGGATCCTACAGCCAGTACGCCGACTCCTTCTTCCCGTCCCTGGAGGGCGCGGGCATCCCGTACATAGGCGGCTACGGCATCACCAACGCCGAGTTCACCAGCCCCCTGTCCTACCCCGTCAACGGCGGCCAGGCCGCGCTGCTCGCCGGTCTCGGCAGCGCCCTCGCCGGCTGCGGGCCGGTCGCGCTGATCCGGCCCGACACCATCGCGGGCGACCAGCTGCCCCCGCTGCTCGACTCCGGCCTGAAGGCGGGCGGGCACTCGCCCGCGAGGGACCAGCGGGCGGCGGAGGACGCCACCGAGTACGACGGCCACGCCGATCTGGCGCTGCGGACGACGACCACGGACCCCGGGGACGATGGGTGTGTGGTGCCCGCGCTCGGGGACCGCAACGGCACCTTCATGGACTCCTTCCGGCGGGCTCGCGAGGAATACCCCGACGTACGGACGGCCACCGTGCTCGGCAGCGTCGACCAGACGGTGATCGACGCGACCGGCGGGGCGTCGGGTCCGTACGAGGGCTCGTACATCACCGGCTGGTACCCGGTGGCGAGCGATCCCCGCTGGGACGCGATGAAGCGGGTGATCAAGGAGGAGGCCTTCGACGACAACAGCATCGACCCCGCGGACGCCGGGGTGCAGACCACGTGGATCGCCTACAGCGTGTTCCACAAGGTCGTCGAGTCGCTCGGCGACGGTGAGGTGACCGCCGACACGGTCACGGAGGCCCTCGACGACGGCCTCGGGATCAGCACGGGCGGGCTCACGCCGACGCTTCGGTGGCGGTTCCAGGGCAAGCTCGCCTCCGTCGGCTTCCCGCGCCTGGTCAATGCGAACGTGACCCTTCAGGTGGTGCGGGAGGGACGGCTGGTGTCGGCGCGGAAGGGCTTCGTCGACACCACACAGACGCTTGAGAACGCCGACGTGAACTACTGAGCCCGGCTCAGCAGTTCACGCCCGGACCGGATTGCCTCACAGCTGCGTCGGCTGCCGCTCGGTCAGGCCGTACGTCTTCGCGATGCCGTTCCACAGCTTGGCCGCCTTGGCCTTCTCGGCACTCGCGACACCGCTGGCCCGGTTGCCGGCCTGAGTCTGGCCGGTGACGCGGGCCTGGCCCTTCTTGCAGCCCTTCTTGCCCGCGGTCTGGTCGGCCCAGGCCGCGTAGTGGTTGTCGGCCGAGGCCGAGGCCTGCCACGCCTTGGTGAGGGCGGTGGTCAGCGCGGCGTGGTCGGGCAGCTTGTCGACCGTGACGCCGGAGAGCCGGGTGACCAGCTGGTTGCGCTGCCTGGCCGCGTCGCGCAGGTCCTTGGCGGCCTGGGCGAGGTTGTCGCAACCCTTCACGTCGGCCACCGCGTTGATCACGGTGCTGCGGCTGTTGCCGCTGTCGGCGAGCAGCTTGTCCAGCTCGACCGCCTGCGCGCGGGCCGGGTCGGCGGACGGAGAGGCGGAACCGTCCGTCGCGGGCGCCGAGGCGGCCACGGTCTTGTTGTTGTCGCCGCCGCCGTCGTCACCGCCTCCGCCGCCCGCGAGCAGCGCGCCGGCACCGACGCCGAGGACGGCGATGCCGATGCCGACGGCCGCGATGACCGGCACGCGAGAGCCGGTACGCCCACCGCGACCGGAGTGGCCACCGCCGGAGTGGCCACCGCCGGAGTGGCCACCGCTGGGCGGGGCGTAGGAGGGCTGGGGCTGGGGCTGCTCGAAGCGGGGCAGCTGCTGGGTGGCCGCGGCCGGGCTCTCGGCGCCGTGCTCGCTGCGGAAGAGGTTCTCGAACCCGGCGGGCGGCTGCTGGTCGCCGCCGGGCACCGGCGCGATGTACTGCGTCGCCTCGGCGTCCGGGTTCGAGGCGGGCGGCAACGGCCCGGTCCCCAGGAACCGCGTCGCCTCGGAGTCCTGCTCGGCGGGCATCTCGGGCGGCAGCGCGCCCGGGCCCACCGGGGGTATGTACTGCGTCGCCCCCTCGTCGGCAGGGGTGGCGGCGACGGGCGGCAGATACTGGGTCACCCCCTCGTCGGCGGCCGGCGGCAGGGGCGCACGTCCGGCAGCGGACCCGTGCCCGCCGGAGACCAGCGGCTGCGGACCGCCCGCGGCAGCGGACCCGTACGCATCACTCTGCCGGGGCAGCTGCCCGTCGGCAGACCCGTACGCGCCGGGAGCCGGAGGCAGACCGCCCCCGGCAGAAGACCCGTACGCGTCGGCCTGCTGAGGCGCCTGCCCGCCTGCGGGGCCGGTCCCGTACGCATCGGTCTGCTGAGGCGCCTGCCCCCCGGCAGGGCCGGTCCCGTACCCACCGGTCCCCTGGGAGCCCGCTGCCCCGGCGGCGGAGTTGTACGCGTCAGCGCCCTGCGGCAGCGAACCGCCCCCGCCGGCGGGCCCGTACGCACCCCCGGAGGCCGGAGGCAGGCCGCCTCCAGCGGGAGGCCCGTACGCGCCGGCCTGCTGCGGCGGCTGCCCGCCCGCGCCCTCCGAAGGCAGCGGGGCTCCGCCCGCTGGAGCGCCGTACTGTCCGGCGCCGGCGGGCGGGGGCGCCGTGCCCGGGGCCCCGTAAGCACCGGCGTCGGCGGGCGGCTGGGCGTCGCCCGCGGGCCCGCCGTACGGGCCGGCGTACGGG
>NZ_DF968391.1:0-249 GCF_001270025.1 Streptomyces azureus
GTTCGGCGGCGTCCTACTCTCCCACAGGGTCCCCCCTGCAGTACCATCGGCGCTGTAAGGCTTAGCTTCCGGGTTCGGAATGTAACCGGGCGTTTCCCCTACGCTATAACCACCGAAACACTATGAAACTGTCAGCCGCACCACGCCGTGGCAACGTGGGGCTGTTCGTGGTTTCAGAACCAACACAGTGGACGCGAGCAACTGAGGACAAGCCCTCGGCCTATTAGTACCGGTCAACTCCACACGTTA
>NZ_DF968392.1:0-23360 GCF_001270025.1 Streptomyces azureus
TGCTGGACCGTCTCGGCAAGGAGTACAAGGAAGCCGGTGACGTGCGGGTGCTCGCCAACGCGGGCCCCCGCGGCCTGTCCGCCGGCCGCAACACCGGCATCGCGGCCGCCCGCGGCGAGGTCGTCGCCTTCCTCGACGACGACGCCGTGGCCGAGCGCGACTGGCTCCTGCGTTTCGCCGAGGCGTACGCCGACCCGCGCGTGATGGCGGTCGGCGGGCGCACGGAGCCGGTCTGGGCGTCGGGGCGGCGGCCCGGCTGGTTCCCCGAGGAGTTCGACTGGGTGGTGGGCTGCACCTACCGCGGCCTGCCGCGCGGCCGGGTCCGGGTGCGCAACGTGCTCGGCGGCAACGCCTCGTTCCGCCGCAGCGCCTTCGACGCGGCGGGCGGCTTCGCCACCGGCATCGGCCGGGACGGCGACAAACGCCCGCTGGGCTGCGAGGAGACGGAACTGTGCATCCGTCTCAGCCGTGCCCGGCCCGACGCGGTGCTGCTGATCGACGACCGGGCGGTGATCCACCACCGGGTGCCCGAGGCCCGCGAGCACTTCCGCTACTTCCGCACGCGCACGTACGCCGAGGGCCTGTCCAAGGCCCTGGTCGCCCGAAGCGTCGGCGCCGGCAAGGGACTGGAGTCCGAACGCCGGTACGCCACCCGGGTCCTGCCGGCCGGGGTGGCCCGGGGACTGCGGGACGCCCTGCTGGCCCGGCCGGGCGGTGCCGGGCGGGCGGGGGCGATCGTCGCCGGGGTGCTGACGGCGGCGGGCGGATACCTGGTGGGCAGCGTGCGGGCCCGCCGGGGCGGGACCACGTTCTCGGTGCCCGAACTCCCGGTGGTGCCCGAGGCCGCGGGTCCGCGCGCGCCCGCCGACGGAGCCGCGCTGGAAGGGGCGGGTCCGTGAGTGACGTACGCGTACCGATCCTCATGTACCACGCGGTCGCGACCGACCCGAACGACGCGACCCGCGCCCTGTCCGTGACCCCCGAGGCGTTCGCCGAGCAGATGGCGGTGCTCGCGGACCGGGGGCTCACCCCCGTCACCACCGCCGAGCTGGCGGCGTGCTGGCGCTCCGGCCGCGCGCTGCCCGAGCGGCCGGTCCTCATCACGTTCGACGACGGCTACGAGGGCGTGCACCGGCATGCCCTGCCCGTGCTCGCCAAGCACGGCTTCCCGGCCACCCTGTTCGTCTCGACCGGGTGGATCCAGGGTCCGTACGACACCGGTGGCGGCCTGGACACCATGCTGGACTGGGACCAGGTCCGCGAGCTCGCGGCGGGGGGCGTGGAGATCGGCGGGCACAGCCACAGCCATCCGCAGCTCGACCAGGTCTCCGACGCCACGCTGCGGTTCGAGCTGATCCACTGCAAGGAGATCGTCGCGGACCAGCTGGGCGCCGTACCGGCCTCGTTCGCCTATCCCTACGGGTACTCCAGCCGCCGGGTCCGGCAGGCGGTGCGCGAGACGGGGTACGGCCAGGCACTCGCCGTCGGCAACGGCCTCGCGCGCCGGGCGCAGGGGCCGTACGCCCTGCGGCGCGTGACGGTGCGCCGCGGCACGGGCACCGACGAGTTCGAGCGGGTGGTCGAAGGCCGTGCGATCGCCCGTACGTTCGCCAGGGACCGTGCCCTGACCAAGGGGTACGCCGTGGTCCGCAGGACACGCCAGGCACGCCGGCTGGTCTCCCGCCTCGGGGTCTGACCCGCACCTGGGAAAACGCCGCGTGCGCACCGGGAAACCGGGTGCACGCGGCGCCCTCGTGCCGGATCATGGCGGCATGTCTGGAAACCCGCACGAGGCGCTGCCGATCCGGCTCAACGTCGACGACTCCGACTCCCCGTCCGATGTCGTCGACGCGCTGTTCCTCGGCCGCTTCGCGACGGGCGAGCAGCCGTACTCACACGCGGTGAACATCGACCGCGTACGCTCCGGGGCGACGCTGATGCCGTCCGGTGCCCGCGTGCTGCGCGTCGCCCGGGACGACGACCGCAGCGCGACGCTCGCGGAGGGCGACGGCTGGACGCTGCTGATCTCCCGCTGGAACCGGGGCGCCGACGTCACGGTGACGGCGACCAGCGCCGAGCTGGCGCAGAAGATCCTCGACCAGGCCACGGACGGCGCGGCGGACGAACCCGAACCACAGCCGGAGAACGTCACGATGGGCTTCTGGTACGTCTCCCCGCGCCGCGGCCCGCACCGCACCACACGCCAGATCGCTGCGGGCACCTGGGGCGAGGTCCGGCCCAACTACACGGCGCCGGTTGCGGACGCGATGGACCGCCTGATGAAGACGACCCCCGAGGACATCTCGGGCCGGCTCCTGCTCCTGCACGGCCCGCCGGGCACCGGCAAGACGTCGGCGCTGCGCACCCTCGCCCGTTCCTGGCGGGACTGGTGCCAGGTGGACTGCGTCCTGGATCCCGAGCGGCTGTTCAGTGACGTCGGCTATCTGATGGACATCGCGATCGGCGAGGAGGACGCGGCGGGCAAGGGCCGCTGGCGGCTGCTGCTCCTGGAGGACTGCGACGAGCTGATCCGCGGCGAGGCCAAGCACACGGCGGGCCAGGCACTGTCGCGGTTGCTGAACCTGACGGACGGACTGCTCGGCCAGGGCCGCAACGTCCTGGTCGGGGTCACGACCAACGAGGACCTGGAGCGGCTGCACCCCGCCGTCGTCCGGCCCGGCCGCTGTCTCGCCCGGATCGAGGTGGGTCCGCTGACCCGCGCGGAGGCGGTGAACTGGCTGGGCCGCGAGGACGGCATCGGCCGTGAGGGCGCGACGCTCGCCGAGCTGTACGCACTGCGCCGGGGCACGTCCCCGACGGCCCTGCCGGAGCCGCGCGGGGACGCCGACGCGGGGCTGTATCTGTAGCGGGGTCACCCGCTGGGTTCGCTCACAACCGCCTCTCACCTCCCTGTCACCAAGGCGTGCGAATGTGTGCGGAGGAGCGACGCCGAGTTCCGCATGGACCAGGGAGGCCTCTGATGGCACACACGGCACCCACCGTCTTCAGCGAACCCACCCACCGCGTCGCGCGATGGGTCCTGCCCGTCGTCCTCGGCCTCGTCTACGGCAACTGGGTCGCGGTGAACCGGCGTCACGGTGGTCCGATCACCGGACCGGATCTGGCGTGGGGTGTGTGGAGCGCGCTCGCCTTCATGGCCGTCTGCATCGCCGTCGTGCAGCTGACCCGGCGCCTCAGACGCGACCTGCACGCCTTGCACGCCCTGCTCCGGGCCGCCTTCGCCGGCGCCGCACTGGGCTTCCTCTACAGCCAGACCGGCGACGACATCCGTCCTGTGGTCATCACGACGCTGCTGGTCACGGCAGCCGTCTTCCTGTTGCTGTTCTACCGCTTCCACACGCGCGCCGACGCGTAGGGCTCCGGAGGACCAAGGTCGCCACTGCCACCCTCCCAGGGTGTCTGGTGCTTTGATAGGGATATGACCCTGTTCGTCGGCACGTCCGGGTGGCAGTACAAGGACTGGCGGGACGTCCTGTACCCGTCCGGGCTGCCGATGCGGCTCTGGCTGGAGGAGTACGCGGGGCACTTCGCCACCGTCGAGATCAACAACGCCTTCTACCGGCTGCCGGCCCGGGAGACGTTCGAGGACTGGCGCGGTCGGGTGCCCGCGGACTTCGTGGTCGCGGTCAAGGCGAGCCGCTATCTGACCCACATCAAACGGCTCAAGGACCCCGAGGAGCCGGTCGGCCGCCTGATGAGCCACGCGGCGGGCCTGGGTGACCGGCTCGGGCCGGTCCTGCTCCAGCTCCCGCCCAACCTGCGCGCCGACCCGGGCCTCCTGGACGCCTGCCTCGCCTGCTTCCCCGCCGCGACCCGGGTCGCGGTCGAGCCCCGCCACGACTCCTGGTGGACGCCGGAGGTCCGAGCGGTCCTGGAGTCCCGGCACGCGGCCCTGTGCTGGGCCGACGTCCTGGCCCGCCCCGCGACCCCGCTGTGGCGCACCACCGACTGGGGCTACGTCCGCTTCCACCAGGGCCGCGCCCGGCCCTGGCCGCACTACGGCCGCCGCTCCCTCGCCACCTGGCTCGACCGCATCGCCACGACCTGGCCCGGCGGTGAGGACGTCTACGCGTACTTCAACAACGATCCGGGGGGTGCGGCGGTGGGGGACGCGATGACGTTCGCGCGGCTGGGAAGATCGGCGGGCCTGGAGATCACACGGACACCTGAGCGTCTGACGCGGGCCGGCTGAGCAACGCCCCGCTCCCCTCCCGTAAGCCCTACTCCCCGTAAGCCGCCCGCAGGGCATCCCGTACCGCGGCGAGCGCCACGTCCTCCCCCTGCCCTAGCCTTCGAGCCCGCTCCACATACGCCTGGGCGGCGACCGCCAGCTCCCGGTCCGCCGCCGAGCCGGCGGCGGCCACGAACGTGCCGTGCCGCCCCCGCGTCTCGATCACGCCGTCCGCCTCCAGCGCCCGGTACGCCTTGGCGACCGTGTTCGCGGCGAGCCCCAGCGACTCGGCCAGCCCCCGCACGGTCGGCAGCCGGTATCCCACCGGCAGTTCCCCCGACCGCGCCTGCTCGGAGATCCGCGCCCGCACCTGCTCGTACGGCGGAGCACTGTCGTCGATGTCGATCTTCAAGGTCACAGGCCGATTGTCCCGTACCCGGCGGAAAATGGGAGGCACCCGGCGTGCGCCCCCGCGTAACGTGCGCCTCCATGACCGTGATCGTGCGCGACCTGCGACCCGATGTCCGAGCCGACGCCGAGGGGTTCTCCCGGACCCGCCGCCTTGCCCTGCCCTACATGCTGTCCACGTCCGAGTCCGTGGTGCACACCTTGACCCGCGCCCACCCGGACGCCCACTTCGGGCAGCTCGTCGCGGAGGAGGACGGCGAGATCATCGGCACGGCCCAGATCAGCGTCGCCCACGACAGCCCGGAGCCCGGCCAGGGCTCCGCCAACATCTACGTACGCCCCGACCGCACGCACCGCGGCGCCGGTTCGCTGCTGCTGCGCACCGCCGAGGAGCGCTTGGCGGGGCTGGGCGTGCGGAAGCTGTTCGCCTGGGTGCTGGACGAGCCGGACAACCTCGCCTTCGCCGAGCGGCACGGCTTCCGGGCCAGCCGCTCCGCCTACTTCCTTCGCCTCGACCTGGCAGGCGGCACGCTGCCGCCCCGCGAGGACCCGCCGGCCGGCGTCGAGCTGCGCACGGCCGCCGACTTCGCGGACGACCCGCGCCCGATGTTCGAACTGGACGCCGAGACGGTGTCGGACGAACCGGGCGACATCGACTCCGAGTTCACGGACTACGAGGCCTGGCTGGAGGAGAACTGGAAGCACCCACTCCTCAACCGCGAGCTGACCACGGTCGCGGTCGTCGACGGCCGCCCCGCCGCCTTCAGCGTGGCGCACACGGACGGCACCCGCTACGGGACCGCCATGACCGGCACCGCCCGGGCGTTCCGCGGCCGGGGCCTGGCGAAGCTCGCCAAGAACGACTCCCTGCACCGGGCCCGTGCCGCGGGTTACACGGAGGCGTTCACCGGCAACGACACCGGCAACGAACCGATGATCGCCATCAACAAGTGGTTCGGCTACGAGATCTGCGCGAAGGAAGTGCGATATGTCCGCGAACTCGGCTGACGGGTCCGGCCGACTGGACGTCGTGCTCGTCAAGGCGGGCCGTACGAAGATCCGCTACGCCGGTGAGCTCCTGACGGACGACGGCACCCGCGTCGCGGTCCGCGCCCCGTGGGCGGGCAACGGCGTCCGCGACTTCGGCTTCGTCCGCTTCGAGCCCGGAGACGTCTTCACGGAGTACTACTGGCGTGATCGCTGGTACGCGGTGAAGGAGGTTCGCTCCGCCACGGGCGCGCTGAAGGGCTGGTACTGCGACATCACCCGCCCCGCCTCGCGCTCCGGCCCCGAGCTGGTCGTGGAGGACCTCGACCTGGACCTGTGGGTCTCCGCGGACGGCACGGCGTTCGGTGCTCCTCCTCGTCGTCTACGCGTCGTTCTGGCAGGTCCTGATCCAGGTTCTGTACGGCGTCCAGGACGTCGACCCCGTCGCCGACGAGACGGCGCGGTCGTACGGGCTCGGTACCTGGGCGCGGATCCGGCATGTGCTGTGGCCGACCGCGCTGCCGTACGTCATGACCGGTGTCCGGCTGGCGGCGGCGGTCGCGCTGATCCTCGCCATCACGTCCGAACTCGTCATCGGAGCACCTGGCCTGGGCAAGCGCATCGGGGTGGCACAGGCCTCGCAGGCCGTGCCCGAGATGTACGCGCTGATCGTGGTGACCGGGCTGCTGGGGCTGCTGATCAACGTCGGCGCGCGCACGGTGGAGCGGCGGGCGCTGGCCTGGCACCAGTCGGTGCGCGGGGAGGTGGCGGTGTGAGGAGTCTGCTGCTGCGGCTGGTGTTCGCCGTCGCCCTCCCGGCCCTGCTGGTCACCGGCTGGTGGGTGGCGTCCGCCGGCAGTACAGACGTGTACTGGCCGCCCTTGCGGACGATCCTGGAGGCCTTCCCGGCCGTGTGGACGGCGGAGCGCCTGCGGGGTGACGTACTGCCGAGCGTGCTGCGGCTGGCGGGCGGTTACGCGCTGGCGGCGGTCGTGGGGGTGGCGCTCGGTACGGTCATCGGGTCGTACCGGCGGGTTCGGGCGGTGTGCGAGCCGGTCCTGGAGTTCCTGCGGGCGGTGCCGCCGCCGGTGCTGGTGCCGGTCATCATGCTGTTCGCGGGGATCGGCGACACGATGAAGGTCACGGTGATCGCGGCCGGCTGCGTGTGGCCCGTCCTGCTCAACACGGTCGAGGGCGTGCGGGCCGTGGACCCGGTGATGGCCGAGACGGCGCGCTCGTACGGCATCACGGGTGTGGCGCGGCTCAGGAACCTGGTGCTGCGGTCGGCGAGCCCGCAGATCTTCGCGGGTCTGCGCCAGGCGCTGTCCATCGGCATCATCCTCATGGTGATCAGCGAGATGTTCGCCGCGAGCAACGGGCTCGGCTTCGCCATCGTCCAGTTCCAGCGCGGCTTCGCGATCCCGGACATGTGGACCGGCATCCTCGTGCTCGGTCTGCTCGGTTTTCTGCTGTCGGTCGTCTTCCAGTGGGTCGAGCGGCGGGTGCTCGGCTGGTACCACGGTCTGCGCGCCTCGGCCCGGCGATCGCCGTGAGCCTCTCGAAAGGGCGGTCCATGCTCGACGTACGGGGTCTGAAGAAGGTCTACGAGGGGTCGGGGCGGCGTGTGGAGGCGGTCCGCGACCTCACCTTCACCGTCGACGCCGGAGAACTCGTCTGTCTCGTCGGGCCGTCGGGCTGCGGCAAGACGACGCTGCTGAAGTGCGTGGGAGGGCTGCTCTCACCGACCGGCGGTGAAGTGCTCCTGGAGGGGCGGAAGGTGAGCGGTCCGCCGCCCGGTATGGCGTTCGTCTTCCAGGAGTACGGGCGCAGCCTCTTCCCCTGGATGCGGGTCGGCGAGAACGTCGAACTTCCGCTGAGACAGAAGGCCTTGAGTAAATCCCGGCGCCGGGAACTGGTCCGCGACGCGCTGGAGTCGGTGGGGCTGGCGGACGCCCTGGAGGCGTATCCCTGGCAGCTGTCCGGTGGAATGCAGCAGCGGGTCGCCATCGCCCGGGCACTGGCCTACGAGCCCCGCGTGCTGCTGATGGACGAGCCGTTCGCGGCGGTGGACGCGCAGACCCGGGCCGACCTGGAGGACCTGGTCCGGGGGCTGTGGCGGGAGCGCGGCATCACGATCCTGTTCGTCACCCACGACATCGACGAGGCCGTCTACCTCGGGGAGCGGGTGATCGTGCTGTCCGCCTCCCCCACCGTCGTCCGGGAGCAGCTGAAGGTCGATCTGCCCGTCGAGCGCGATCAGTTGCACACGAGGGTGGATCCGCGCTTCGCCGAGTTGCGTACGCATGTGTACGAGCAGATCCAGGCCGCCAAGAAGGGAACCGCCGCGTCCTGAGACAGCCTCGGGGCGAAGTCGGCGTGGGCCTGTTCGACGGCCTCGGGTTACGCCTCACGCTCGGCGTGCCCGGCGTACGCCCGGTAAATGCCGCGGCGCGCACTACCGGCTCAGCGGCATCCGTCCCGGCTCCGCGCCGGGACGGGCCCGGGGATCCGACTGGGCGCGTACGGTCCCCGGATGCCGGCCCCGACTGGGGCAAGGGCCGACGACCGGCCTCCCACGCCTACCTCGCGCTGCCGGATGGCGTGAGTCGCATCGACGACGACGCCATGGCGGCGGGACGCGATGCGGGGACCACCCGCAGGTCTACAACATCGCCGGCGTGACCCAGCCCGGCTCGGCCAACGCAGTTCGCGGACCGGACAGCCCGAATACTTGGCTAGCCACAGATTCGCTGTTATGTTTATGTGGCCAGCCACCAAATAGGTGGTGGCGCGAGCGGAGTCGTCATGAAAGCCATCCTGTTCGACCGTTTCGGCGGCACGGAAGTGCTGCACGAGGCGGCCATCGAAGTCCCGCAGCCCGGCCCCGGGCAGTTCCGCGTCCGCGTCAAGGCGGCCGGGCTGAACGCGCTGGACGGCAAGATCCGCTCCGGCGCACTGGAGGACGTGTTCCCCACGCTGCTCCCCTCCGTCCCCGGTCACGAGCTCGCCGGCGTGGTGGACGCCCTGGGTGAGGGCGTGCAGCACGTGCAGGTGGGTGACGAAGTGCTGGGCTGGTCGGACACCGGCTCGTACGCCGAGTACGCGCTGGCCACCACCGTGGCCCCCAAGCCCGCCGGCCTCGACTGGCAGCACGCGGTCGCGCTGCCGGTGGCGGGCGAGACGGCCGAGCGGGTCCTGAACCTGCTGGGTGTCACCGCGGGGGAGACGGTGCTGATGCACGGCGCGGCGGGAGCGGTCGGGACCCTGGCGGTTCAGCTCGCCACGGCCCGCGGAGCGCGTGTCATCGGCACTGCCGGCCCCGCCAACCAGGAATACCTCGCCTCGCTCGGCGCCACCGCGACCGTGTACGGCGAGGGCCTGGTCGAGCGGGTCCGGGCGCTCGCCCCCGACGGCGTGGACGCGGTGTTCGACCTGGCCGGGAAGGGAGCCCTTGAGGACTCCATCACCCTGCGCGGCGGCACCGAGCGCATCGTCACCATCGCCGACTTCCGCGCGCACCAGCTCGGCATCACCTTCGCCAACGGTCCCCAGGAACGCTCGGCCGCCCACCTGGCCGCCCTGGCCCAGGACGCCGCGACCGGCAAGGTCGTCACCACCGTCACCGCCTACCCGCTCGACCAGGCCGCCACGGCCCAGCAGGTCAGCGACGCCGGGCATGTCCGGGGCAAGCTCGTCCTCACCCTCGACTGATCACGCCGGCCTCTCCCTGCGCCAGGCCCCCGCTTTCCCGATCACACCTGTTCATCACCGCACCGAAGGACCATTCATGCTGAACGCCCTGTGGACACCGACCACCGTCGGTGACATCTCCCTCCCGCACCGCCTGGTCATGGCCCCCATGACCCGTGACCGCTCCACACCTGAAGGCGTACCGACCGAGCTGAACGCCGAGTACTACGCCCAGCGGGCCTCGCACGCGCTCATCATCACCGAGGGAACCCAGCCCTCCACCGACGGCCAGGGCTACCTCCTCACCCCCGGCATCCACAATGAGGAGCAGATCGCCGGGTGGCGCAAGGTCACCGACGCCGTGCACGCGGCCGACGGCAGGATCATCATCCAGCTGATGCACACCGGACGCATCGCCCACCCCGACAACACCCCCCACGGGCGCCGGCCGGTCGCCCCTTCGGCGATCCGGCCGCAGGGCACGATGTTCACCGCGTCCGGGCCCCAGGAGATGCCGGCACCCCGTGCTCTGTCGACGCAGGAGGTCGCGGCGACCGTCGACGACTTCCGCCGCGCCGCAGCGGCTGCCGTCGCGGCAGGCGCCGACGGCGTGGAGATCCACGCCGCCAACGGCTACCTGGTGCACCAGTTCCTGTCCGACAACACCAACCAGCGCACCGACCGCTACGGCGGTTCCCTCGACAACCGCATCCGCTTCGCCGTCGAGGTGGGCGCTGCCGTTGCCGACGAGATCGGCGCCGACCGCACCGGCCTGCGCATCTCCCCCGGCAACCCCTACAACGACATCGCCGAGTCCGACACCGCCGAGCTGTATCCGGCGCTCATACGCGCCCTCAGCCCGCTCGGCCTCGCCTACCTCCACGTCCTCCACGGGGGCGACGAGGAGTTGCTGGCCACCCTGCGCGCACTGTGGCCGACCACGCTGATCCTCAACCGGGCCGGCACCGACCTGCCCACCCGCGCCAAGGACATCGACAGCGGCACGGCCGACCTTGTCTCCGTCGGTGCCCTCGCGCTCGCCAACCCGGACCTGGTCGAGCGGCTACGCTCTGACGCGCCGCTGAACACCCCCGACCCGGCGACCTTCTACGGCGGCGGAGCGGCCGGCTACACCGACTACCCCACCTACACCGTCTGAGGAACCGAACCATGCCTGCCCCCACACCCCACATCCCCACAACGGCCAGCGGGGGGCAGGTGAGCTACGCGATCTTCCACTTGGCCCGCGCTCACCGCGCCCGCGCCGCCGCCATGCTCCGCGAGATGGACCTGCATCCCGGACAGGAACTGCTCCTGATGCACCTGCTGGACCGCGACGGCCAGACCCAGTCCGAGCTGCTCGACAGCGTCGGCCTGGACCACTCCACCGTCTCCAAGTCCCTGCGCCGCATGCAGGACGCCGGCCTGCTCATCCGCGAGCCGGCCGAACACGACCGGCGCGTCATGGTCGTCCACCTCACCGACAAGGGCCGTGCCATGCGCGAGCCCCTCGCAGCCATGTGGCAGTCCCTGGAGGAGTCCTCCGCGCGGAACCTGTCGGCGCAGCAGGCAGAGTCCTTCGTCCGCACCGCCTACGCCATCGCCGACGCGATCAGCAGCCGCGCTCTTCCGCAAGAAGAGTCCACGTGAGGCCCGTGCTCAACGGAGACAGGCCCCCCTGATTCCCGGGATCCCCGGTGAGCCGAGCCGGCGGATGCGGCCGGGGCACGGCTCGGCTCCGCACGACAGGGAGAACGTGCCCGGCCGAGGAGGCCCTCGCCCGGTTCACCGACGCGCTGGGCAGGGCGCGGCACCAGTGACGGGCGAACGACCCGTACGCCTCGGCCTGCTCATCGCTCAGAAACGGCGGAGCCGCATGCTGTTCACAGGCCCGCGCCCTGGGGCGCACTTGCCCACAGGCCCCGGACGTGCCCGAGGTGCCGGGTCATCACCGCCCGTACGGCCTCCTCGTCCCGGGCGAGCAGCGCATCGAGGATCTCCAGGTGTTCCTCGGCCGACGCCTCCAGCCGCCCCTGCTCGGCGAGCGCGGTCAGGCCGTACAGCCGCGAGCGGCGTCTGAGGTCCTGTACGACGTCGACGAGATGGTCGTTGCCGGCGAGGGCCAGCAGACCGAGATGGAAGCGCAGGTCGGCCTCGACGTAGGCGATGAGGTCGCCGGCCGCGGCGGAGGTGACTATCTCCTGTGCGACCGGCCGGAGCGCCTCCAGCGCCACCGGGTCGGCCGTGGCAGCGAGGCCCGCCGTGGTGGGGATCTCGATCAGCGCGCGGATGTGGGTGTACTCGTCGAGCTGCTTCTCGGAGACGGCGGTGACGCGGAAGCCCTTGTTGGGCACGGTGTCGACGAGGCCTTCCTTGGCGAGGTCGAGCATGGCCTCGCGCACCGGGGTGGCGGAGACACCGAAGCGGGCGGCGAGGCCGGGGGCCGAATAGACCTCGCCGGGGAGCAGTTCCCCGGCGATCAGGGCGGCCCGCAGCGCGTCCGCGACCCGCTCCCGGTGGCTGGGTTTCCTGCTGCCCAGCACGGGCAGGGCGGGGGTGTGCTGCGGCGCCATGACGGTCGTGGGTCCTCTCGTGGTCGGATCGGGCGTGGCTCGTGTGCGCTTGGTGCGCTTGGTGCGCGGCAGTGTGCGGCTTACAGGACGAACCCGGCCGGGAACGGGTCCTCGGGGTCCAGCAGGTACTGGGCGGTGCCGGTGATCCACGCGCATCCGGAGAAGCTGGGCAGCACCGCCGGGCGGCCGGCCACCTCGGTGGTGCCGAGCAGTCTGCCGGTGAACCGGGTGCCGATGAACGACTCGTTCACGAACTCGGTGTGCAGCGGGAGTTCGCCGCGCGCGTGCAACTGTGCCATGCGGGCGCTGGTGCCCGTGCCGCACGGCGAGCGGTCGAACCAGCCGGGGTGGATGGCCATGGCGTGCCGCGAGTGGCGGGCGGTCGAGCCGGGGGCGGCCAGGTAGACGTGGTGGAGGCCGTGGATGGACGGGTCCTCCGGGTGGACGGGCGGGTCCTCGGCGTTGACGGCGGCCATGAGGGACAGGCCGGCCCGGAGGATGTCGTCCTTGCGGGACCGGTCGAAGGGCAGGCCGAACCGCTCCAGCGGCAGGATGGCGTAGAAGTTGCCGCCGAAGGCGAGGTCGTAGGTCACCGTCCGGCCGTCGGCGAGGGTGGCCTTGCGGTCGAGGCCGACGGCGAAGGAGGGCACGTTCCGGAGGGTGACCGACGTGGCGGCCCCGTCCGCCACCGCCACCTCGGCGACGACCGGGCCCGCCGGGGTGTCGAGCCGGATGGTGGTGACCGGCTCGACGACCTCGACCATGCCGGTCTCGACGAGCACGGTCGCCACGCCGATCGTGCCGTGCCCGCACATCGGCAGATAGCCGGAGACCTCGATGTAGACGACGCCCCAGTCGCAGTCGGGCCGGGTCGGCGGCTGGAGGATGGCGCCGCTCATGGCGGAGTGACCGCGTGGCTCGTTCATCAGCAACTGCTTGATGTGGTCGCGGTGTTCGCGGAAGTACAGCCGCCGCTCGTTCATGGTGGCGCCGGGGATGGTGCCGATGCCTCCGGTGATCACGCGGGTCGGCATGCCTTCGGTGTGCGAGTCGACGGCGTGCAGGACGAGTCTGCTGCGCATGTTCCCTACGCCAATCCGGCCGCTACGGCCTTCTCGGTGGCGGCTCGGACGGCGGCCTCCTGCTCGGGCGGCAGCGGCATGCGCGGCGGGCGGCAGGGTCCGCCGTGGCGGCCGACGAGGTCCATGGACAGCTTGATGGCCTGGACGAACTCCACGCGCGAGTCCCATCGCAGCAGCGGATGCAGCTGCCGGTACAGGGACCGCGCGGTGTCGAGGTCGCCGTCGACGGCCGCGTGGTACAGCTCGACCGACGCCTGCGGCAGCGCGTTCGGGTAGCCCGCCACCCAGCCCTCGGCGCCCGCGACGGCAAGCTCCAGCAGGACGTCGTCCGCGCCGATCAGCAGGTCGAGCTCGGGGGCGAGTTCGGCGATGCGGTAGGCCCGGCGGACGTCTCCGGAGAACTCCTTCACCGCCCGGATGTACCCCTCGCCGTGCAGCCGGGCGAGCAGTTCGGGCACGAGGTCGACCTTGGTGTCGATCGGGTTGTTGTACGCCACGACCGGCAGGCCCGCCCTCGCGACCTCGGCGTAGTGGGCGAGGACGGAGCGCTCGTCGGCGCGGTAGGCGTTCGGCGGCAGCAGCATCACCGCCCGGCAGCCCGCCTCGCCCGCCTGCTCGGCCCAGCGCCGGGACTCGGCGGACCCGTACGCGGCGACGCCGGGCATGACGCGCTGCCCTCCGATCGCGGCGACGGCCGTCTCGACGACCCGGGCTCGCTCCTCGGGGGTGAGCACCTGGTACTCGCCGAGGGAGCCGTTCGGCACGACGCCGTCGCAGCCGTTCTCGACCAGCCAGGCGCAGTGCTCGGCGTACTTGTCGTAGTTCACGGAGAGGTCGTCGTTCAGCGGGAGCGCGGTGGCCACGAGGACGCCGCGCCAGGGGCGGTGGTCGGTCATGACAGTTCCTCCTGGGTGTGTTGCCGTGCGAGGACGCCGAGCGGCACGGGACGGGCGAGAGGCCTTCTGGACGGGGTCGGCGGGCAGCCGGTGAGACCCGCGACGGCGGCCTGGCACATCCGGCCCTGGCACCAGCCCATTCCGGCCCGGGTCAGCAGCTTCACGGTGCGCTCGTCGCCCGCTCCGAGACCCAGGGCGTCGCGCACGGCACCGGCGGTGACCGCTTCGCAGCGGCAGACCACGGTGTCGTCGGTGACCTGCTCGGGCCAGTGCGCGGGCGGCGCGTACGCGGCGTCGAGGGCGGCCGCGGAACGCCTGAGTCTCGTACGGGCCTTGAGGGCGGCGGGGGCCGGGCCGGGGGCGGTGCCGCGCAGGTGGGCGGCGGCGGAGCACCCGGCGATGTGCCCCTCGGCGAGGGCGAGGGCCGCGCCGCCGATGCCGGTGGACTCCCCGGCCGCCCACACGCCGGGTACGTCCGTGCGCTGCTCGGCGTCGACGGCCACGGCGAGCCCGTCCAGGCCGCAGCCGAGGCCCTCCGCCAGGTCGGTGTGCGGGAGCATGCCGTGGCCGACGGCCAGGGTGTCGCAGGGCAACTGCCGCTCGGTGCCGGGCCGGACGCGTCCGTCGGTGTCGAGGGCGGCGACCGTGACGCCGGTCAGCCGGTCGTCGCCGTGGGCCCGGACGACGGTGTGGCGGGCCAGGACCGGCACGCGGTGACGCAGCAGCCGGGCGGCGTATCCGGCGCCCTCGGGGAGCTTGCCGGCCAGGGCCCGGCCGCGGCGGGCCAGGCGCCCGGGGCCGGTGGACTCGACGAGCGCGACGACCTCGACGCCGGCCGCCGCGAGCCCGGTCGCCACGGGGAGCAGCAGCGGCCCTGTCCCTGCCACGACGGCTCTGCGCCCCGGCACCGCGAGTGCCCCCTTGAGCATGGCCTGGGCGCCCCCGGCGGTGACGACGCCCGGGAGCGTCCAGCCGGGAAAGGGCAGCACGTGTTCGTATCCGCCGGTGGCCAGGAGCACGGCACGGGCGTGCACCTCGGCCGGCTCCTCCTGCTCCGGGCCGAGCAGCGCGTGCACGGTGAAGCCGACGGACGTCCGCTCCACACACCACACATGATGATCGGTCAGCACGCGTACGGAACTGGCGGCAAGGCCGTCCCGCAGCCGCTCCCAGGTCCGCCACCGGTGGTGCAGCGCCTCGGGCCGCCCGGCTCGGAGCCCGGCGGCGGGCTGCCGGTAGAACTGACCGCCGGTCTCCGTCGCCGCGTCGACGAGCACGACCCGGGTGCCGCGCGCGGCCGCCGCCAGCGACGCGGCCAGCCCGGCCGGTCCGGCGCCGATCACGACGAGTTCAGCCCGCATGACCGTCTCCCTCGTCGTCCGCCCGCTCGTCGTCCGCCCCCGCACGGCCCGTCCCCTCCTGCGTGCCGATCACGTCACCCGGCCGCACCGGCACCAGACAAGCGCGTTGGTTGGGGCGGTCGTTGACGGTCACCAGGCAGTCGAAGCAGACGCCGATCCCGCAGAACACCCCGCGCGGACGGCCCTCGCCACGGGTGGTGCGCCAGGACGTGACGCCCGCCGCCCACAGCGCGGCGGCGACCGTCTGGCCGGGCAGCGCCCGGACCGGCCGCCCGTCGAACGTGACCGTGAAGGCGGGGCCGGGCCTGGCCCCCGCCAGTTCCAGTGGATTCACTCGGCCTCCTCGGGAAAGCGGTCGGGCCGCAGCGGGACGAGGTCCAGATCGGGCGTCCGCCCGGTCAGCGCCTGGGCGATCAGCTGCCCGGTGCCGGTGGCGAGGCCGATGCCCGCGCCTTCGTGCCCGCAGGCGTGCAGGAGTCCGGGCGCCCGGGAGTCGGGGCCGATCGCGGGCAGATGGTCCGGCAGATACGGCCGGAAGCCCACGTACGTCCGCATGGCCCGGACTCCGGCGAGGAACGGGAAGAGCCGCGTCGCGCCCGCCGCCAGCGCGCGCAGCGCCGGGAGCGACAACGACCTGTCGAAGCCGACCCGTTCGCGGCTGGCGCCGACGAGGACCGGCCCGGCGGGGGTGCCCTCGACGACCGGGGAGGTCTGGAGGGCCGCCGAGTCGCTGGCGACGTCGGCCACGTAGTCGGCGGCGTACACCTTGTGCCGGACGCGGGGCGGCAGCGGCTCGGTGACCAGGACGAAACCGCGCCGGGGCAGCACCGGCAGCGACACCCCGGCGCGCGCCGCCACCTCGCCGCCCCAGGTGCCGGCCGCGTTGACGACGGCCGGGGCGTGGATGTCGCCCCGGCAGGTACGCACTCCGCGCACCGCGCCGTCGGGCCCGCGCAGCACCCCGGTCACCTCACGGCCGGTGAAGAGCCGGGCGTTCGAGGCGCGCAGCAGGTGCGCCGCCGCCAGGGCGGGCATCACCTGGGCGTCCTGCGGGTAGTGCACTGCGCCCGCGAGGCCGGGGGCCAGATACGGCTCCAGGTCGGGGAGCCGGTCGGGTGGCACCGGGACCGCCTCGACCCCGGCCGCGCGCTGCCCGGCGGCGAGTCTCTCCAGCCCAACCAGCGCTTCGTCGGTGCCGGCGACCACGACCCCGCCCTTGGCCTCGTACTCGACCGCCTTCCCCAGCCCCTCCTCGGCCAGTTCGGCCCACAGCCGGGCGGACAGCAGGGCCAGGTCGAGCTCGGGTCCGGGTTCCTTGTCGGAGACGAGGAGGTTGCCCTCCCCCGCGCCGGTCGTGCCGCCGGCCACCGGGCCCCGGTCCACCACGACGGTGTCCAGGCCCGCGCGGGCCGCGTACAGGGCGCAGGCGGCGCCCACCACCCCGGCTCCGACCACCACGACATCGCAGGTCAGCGGCTCGCTCACCCCAGTACTATGTCACACACCACACCGTCTGGGAATGGGGCGACCGCTGGCGACGCAGGGGGCCCGGAAGGGCTCAGTCGGCCACCGGGACGACCCTCAGGTGGGAGGCGGTACGGCGTGTCCGGCGGTCCCGGGACGGCGTGCGGCGGGCGTCGCGCAGCACGAAGGTGAGCCGGGTGCAGCCCACTTCCTCGAGCGTCCTGGACGTCTCGACGACGATCCGGCATTCGGTGGCGCCCCAGCGCGGATCCGGGTGCAGCAGCGGCCGTACGGCACCGTCCTGCTCGACGGCGCTCTCGCCGACCGAGCGGATCCAGTGCGGCAGGCCGTGCCGGTAGGCGGCCTCCATGATGGGGTCCTGGGCGATGTCGCGGCGGATGGCCTGGAGCCCGTGGTCGGGGCCGTGGCTCTCCACGGTGCGCGCGAAGTGCGCGAGCATCGGCAGGCACCAGCTCGCCTCGTGCTCGCCGAGCACCGTGGGAGCGTCGGGGTGGAACAGCACGAACCTGAGGAAGTTGTCGCCCGGCATGGCCGTCGGGTGCGGACCGACGCCACCGAAAAGCGACCGGAAGGCGCTGTTGGTCAGCACCACGTCCCAGCAGTGGTCGACGACGAGCGAGGGGAAGGAGACGGCCTCCAGAAGCCCGGTGTAGTCCCCCAGGTAGGCCTGGACATCGGAAGTCTCGGGGACGGGCCGCGGTGCCGGCCGCTGCCCTCCTGCCTGATATGCCATCGGGAGGTCACCCCTCTTGCCTGTGCGGCCTTGACGCGGCGCCCCGATCCTGCTGCCCCGAGTTGAGGCGTGTCAACTATCGTGGCATTTTATGCCTGTTGACGGCTGAAATTGGCCACAGTTGTGGCGAGACCTGGATGTGAGTTCGAACCACCCGCTACGCTCCGGGAAGTTAACGCCGGGGTAGGTCACGGCATCCATTTGTGAGAAGCCTGTGAGAGACGTAGGAGATCTGTCGGTGACGGGTGGCTTCGTCGAAGGTCCGGGCGCCACGCCGACGGCCGTGCTGGCGGCCGTCGTCTCCCGTGTCACCGCGCTCGCCGACCGGCTCGGCGTGCCGCACGCCGAGGTCTTCGACATCGGCCGGCTGTCCGTCGCCTCCGGAGTCCCCGAGCCCGTGGTCAAGGCCCTGCTGGGCGGCAGGCCGGCGGGCGAGCCCGATGTGCAGGCCCGGTTCCTCCAGCGCCTGGACCTGCTGCGCCGGACCCGGCTGAAGCCCAACGGCCGCAAGTACACCCAGCAGGAGATCGCCGACGGCGCGGGCATGTCCCGGCAGCAGGCCGGCGCCCTCATCAACGGCGACCGGCGGCCGACCATGGAGCACTGCGACGCCCTCCAGCGGTTCTTCCGGGTGCATGCCGGTTTCCTCACGGCCGAGGACCCCGAGGCGTTGGTGAGCGCCCTCCAGCACACCGAGCAGGAACTGCTCCAGAAGCTCGCCGACCGCGAGCGGGAGGCGGCCGCGGCGGCCGACGACCCGCTGGAGCGGCTGTTGCAGGACCACGGCGTGCGCGGCATCGCCTGGCGGGCCGCGCAGCTGCCCACCGACCAGCACCGCGACAAGGTGGCGGAGTGGCTGGACATGCTCCTGGAGAGCGTCAAGCGGCCCGAGTCGTGACCGTGGGGAGAACTGTGGGCATCGGTAAGGAAATGCGCCGCCTGTGCGGCGAACTGGTCGCGGAGCTGACCCTCCCCGCGCCGGCGCGGCCCGCCGAGCTGTACGCCGCGCTGTGCGATGCCATGAGCAGACGCCGGGGCCGCCCCGTCCACTTCCGCACGGCCGCCTTCCCGCCCGGGACCGCGAGCGGGCTGTGGCTCGACATGGCCGAGCAGGACCTCGTCGTGATCGAGGAACGCACGGCTCCTGACCACCAGTTGGTGATCCTGGGGCACGAACTGTGGCACATGAAGGCGGGGCACTGCTCTCACCACGTCGAGGGCGCCGCGGTCGCGGCCCGGCTGCTCCACGACGACGCCGACCTCCAGGCGACGGTGCTGAAGGTGGCCGCGCGCACCCGCTTCGACCTCGACGACGAGAAGGAGGCCGAGAGCTTCGGCCTGCTGCTGGCCAGCAAGTGCCGGGCGTGGCTGGCGGGTTCGTCGTCGCGGGGGCCGGTGCAGCGGGACCATCTGGCGGGGCGGATCGAGGCGTCGCTGGGGTATCCCGGGCCGCAGGGCTGACGGGCGGTGCCCCGGGACGCGGCGGGGTTGCTCGTGCAGTCGGAAGCGGGGAACCGGAGGCGGAGGCGTGGATCGCGCTGATCCCGGGCGACTACCTCGGGCGAACTATGGTCCCTGGTCGGAACCTTCTCTTTTCACATGGGCGGGACAGGGTGGGGCACCCGTACATCCGTCCACTAGCGAAGGGAACCGATCATGGTAGTCGCCGCCGTCATCGCCGTGTGTGTGGTCCTGGCCGTCCTGGCCTTCCTCGTCCCCCGTCTCTCCCGCCATCCCGAACGCGGCACGCAACGTACGCTCGGTGCCGGGGCGCGGGCCGGTGGCCAGGCGCCCGGCATTCTGGGCCGGCTCTTCAGCAAGCCCTTCCACACCAGTTCGCGCGCGGTGAGCCGCAGCGGTTCGGCAGGCCGCCGCTCCCGCGGCCGCATGCCCTTCTGACCGACGGTGCGGGCCGAGCGGGAGCCTGGCGATGAACGCCGAAGACGCGGACAGGCTGCTGGACGGTCTGACCGCGCATGCCCGTCGGCGAGAGCAGCCGATCGTGTGGACACAAACGGGCTTCCCATCCGGACATGGCAGGAGAACCATCCGTACGACCGCAAGGTGGGCCGCAAGAGGTACGAGCGGACCAAGCGCATCCTGCAGATCGAGCTGCCCAAGCTCCAGCGGTGGGTCATAGAACACCGGTGCACGTGTGGTGGTCGTGTGCGAGGGGCATGACGCGGCGGGCAAGGGCGGCGCGGTCCAGCGGCTCAACCCTCGCGGCGCACCTGCGCAAAGCCGAGGTGCTGGAGATCCCGGGTGACCCGCCGAGCGGGCGAACCGACGGGCTGCGGGGCCGGATTGTCAGTGGTGGGCGGCAAGCTGGAGGTGCGCCCCTTGTGTGCGGGGCGTGACCGATGACTCCGACACGGGGAGAGCCGACCGATGCCCACCGCCGTACTGACCGACCGCGAACGCACCGCCGTCCAGGCCTATCTGCGGCTGCTGCACACCGTCCGGGCCGCCTTCGACCTGGAGACGGGCCCGCGCGGCTCCCACCGCCCCCCGGTCGTCCCGCCCGGTGTCCTCGCCGAGGCGGAAGAGGCCCTCGAACGAGCGGGTCTGACCGGCAACGAGGAGGCGTTCTTCCGGCTGCTCCAGAGCTGGTGCCCTGAGCCGGGGCCCTGAGCCGACGGCCGGTGACGGGGACCGCAGCCGGCGGCCGGTGACGGGGACCGCAGCCGGCGGCCGGTGACGGGGACCGCTCCGACGGCCGCTGGCGGAGACCACAGCCGACGGCCACTGGCGGAGACCTGAGCCGGCGGCCGGTGGCCGGGAAGCTCAGCCGACAGCCGGCCGCCAAGCCCTGAGCCGACAGCGGGCGGCCGGAAACCTCAGCCGGCAGCCCGTGGCCGGGAAGCCCAGCCGGCGGCCGGGTGGCCGGGCACCGGACCGGCGGCGGGTAGCAGCGCCCTGAGTCGACGTCCGCAGGCCCGCCCCCGCACGGCGGTCTCAGTCGTGCGGTACTGCGACCGCCGTCGCGACCAGGCCCCGGTCCGCGGCCCAGTGGCCGTCGAAATGGCCGAGGCGGCGGTCGCCGACCCGTGGGCCGGGGACGAGGAGCGTGGCCCGGAAGGTGCCGCGCGCCTGTTCGCCGGGGCCGGCGGAGATCTCGATGTCGGCCTCCGTGAAGTCCAGCCACTTGCCGGTGAGGGGGAACCACGCCTTGTAGACCGACTCCTTCGCGCTGAACAGCAGCCGGTCCCAGTGGACGTCGGGGCGCTGTGCGGCCAGCCGCCGCAGGCGCTCGCCCTCGGCCGGGAGGGCCACGGCGGGCAGGACGTCCTCGGGCAGCGGCCCGTGGGTCTCGGCGTCGATGCCGAGGGAGGCGAGGTCGGTGGCACGGACCAGGGCGGCGGCGCAGTAGTCGTCGCAGTGGGTCATGCTGCCGGCCAGGCCGGCCGGCCAGCGCGGGGCGCCGCGCTCCCCGGGCAGGATCGGCTGCGGCGGCACGCCGAGCTTCTCCATGGCACGGCGGGCACAGGAGCGGACGGCGGCGAACTCCCGGCGCCGCTTGGCGACCGCCCGCGCCACGAGCGCCGCCTCCTCGGGGTACAGCGGGGCGTCCACGCTCTCGTGACCGTACGCCTCCACGGTGACGACGGTCTGTGGCAGCAGTTCCCCGATCACCGCTCCTCGCCCTCCCCTGGCAGGATGCGCCGCAGCCGCCCCGGCTCCCCGGACCGCTTCCGCCACTCGCGGGGGTAGCCCACCGACACCTCCTCGAAGCGCACGCCCTCGTGCCAGGTGGTGCGGGGGATGTGCAGATGGCCGTAGACCATCGTGTGGACACGGAACCTTCGGTGCCAGTCGGCAGTCAGGCCGGTGCCGCACCACATGGCGAACTCGGGGTGCCACAGCACGTCCATCGGGTGGCGGTGCAGCGGGTAGTGGTTGACGGGGATCACGGGCAGGTCTTCGGGCAGCTCGGCGAGTCTGCGTTCGGTCTCGGCGACCCGGGCCCGGCACCAGGCCTCCCGGCTCGGGTACGGGTCGGGGTGCAGCAGGTACTCGTCGGTGCACACGATCCCCGTGCCCTGGGCGTACGCCAGGCCCTGCTCCTTGGTCGTGCAGCCGGAAGGCAGGAACGAGTAGTCGTACAGCAGGAACAACGGGGCGACGGCCACAGGGCCGCCGGGGCCGTCCCAGACGGGGTAGGGATCCTCCGGTGTCGTCACGCCGAGGTCCCTGCACAGCTCGACCAGACAGTCATACCGGGCGACGCCGCGCAGGGTGACGGGGTCGCTCGGATGGGTCCACAGCTCGTGGTTCCCCGGCACCCAGACGACCTTGCGGAAGCGGCCGGCGAGCGTCTTGAGGGTCCAGCGGACGTCGGCCACGGTCTCGGCGACGTCCCCGGCCACGAGCAGCCAGTCGCCGTCCGTCCCGGGTCGCATCCGCTCGACCAGGGCGCGGTTCTCCGCGTAGCCGATGTGCAGATCGCTGATGGCCAGCAGTTGTGCGGCGCCACCGGCCGTCGACGTCACCCCTCGCCCCCCTCCGCGCGCCCGAACGCGAACGCTCACTACGAGATCACACCCCCGGGCCGGGGGACAAGGGCGGCCGGACCGCCTCGGCCGGAAATCCGTAACGCGCGCGTTGCACGACACGGCCCGCCGAAGCCGTATGATCTGCCCCAACACCACCGCTAGGAACTTCCCTCTCACAGGGGCGGTTTGGTGACCCTTCATTCATCCTGCCCGGGCACGGGCTGCTGAGCCCTGCCCGCGAACCGTGAAAGGCGGCCTGCATGGTCTCTCGCGTACGCGTCTGGCTCAACCGCACGTACGCGGAGAACGTGTTCTTCATGGATCAGCTGCGGAGAAATCCCAGCGACCGGGCCGTCGCGATCCATGCCACGCACGGCGACCCCGACTCCCCCGTGCTGGCCGCCGCCGACACCGCCGAGCTGGAGCCCGAGAACCTCTCCCCCGCCGGGTACGTCGAGTACGCGCTGGACCAGTGCGTGCGGCGCGGTATCGACGTGTTCGTGCCCCGGTTGCACCAGTCGGCGATCGTGGCGCACCGCGCCGAGTTCGAGGCGGCCGGTACGGCGGTGCTGGCACCGCCGCCCGAGGCGGTGGCCGTCTTCCAGGACAAGGTGATCGCCTACGAGGCGGTCCAGGCGATCGGCGTGCCGGTGCCGCCGTGGTGGCGGGTCCGGTCGAGTGACGAACTCGTCGCGGCCGTCGAGGCGCTGGAGGGCGCCGGGCACAAGGCGTGCTTCAAGCCGGCGTCCGGGGCGGGCGGGGTGGGCTTCCGCGTGATCACGCGCTCGCCCTTCTCGCTGATGCACCTGAACGGTTTCCCGAGCCCGTACGTGCCGCTCGACCTGGTGCTGGAGGCGCTGGGGCGGGCCGAGGAGCCGGTCGACTGGCTGGTGATGCCGCGCCTGGAGCAGCCCGAGGTGTCGGTGGACTGCCTGACCGGTCCGGACAACCGGGTCCGGCTGGCCATCGGCCGCACCAAGAACGGCCGCCGCCGGGGCTTCACGCTGCACGAGCAGTGGCTGGAGCCCGCCCGGCTGATCGCGGAGGGCTTCGGACTGCACTACCTGTCCAACATCCAGTTCCGGATGTTCGGCGACCGGCCGGTCCTGATGGACGTCAACACCCGCCCGGCGGGCGGCCTGCACCAGCTGTCCCTGTGCGGTGTCAACGCCCCCTGGGCCGCCGTCCAGTTGGCGCTCGGCGAGGACCCGGGCGAGGTGGTTCCGCCGTTCCTGGGCCAGGACTACACGGTGGTGTCGGGGCCGCGTCCGCTGCGGCCGGTGCAGGTGCCGCACCAGCGGCCGGAGGCGACGGAGCAGCAGCCGCTGCCCGCGGTGCCGGCCGACTCCGTCGAGGCGGCGGCCCCGCAGGCCGCGGTCGGGGCCCTGCCTCTCTAGTGCCCCGGCAGGCAACGTTTGCCCGGCAAGGAGCGGCGTCCGGTGCGTGCTCTGGGGGTACCCC